>JABMQB010000951.1 GCA_013203525.1 Mariniphaga sp. | reverse complement strand
GTACCAACCTCTCCTGCACCCGCAATTACAACTTTCATACTTTCGTTCTTATCAGCAGCGACAAAGTAAAATATAATTAAGCTTAATATCCAAAGAATAATTCTCTTTTTGTTTGATAATTAACTTCAACTTTACTTAAAAATCATTTTAAGTTAAAAATTATAAATAAATGCTCCTTCCTTTTTTAAATAGAAAACTCCAGGTGTAATTTCATTATTAGGATAATAATTAGAGGTTTGAATAATAGAAGATTGATTATTTTTTTTGTTTGGGATAGAATATTTTGTAACAATCAAATCAACGTCAATATCAGGTGATATAGATTTATTAGCTTGTTGTATCCATATGCTTTTATTTTTGAATGATATAAATGGCTTGTTTAATAATATTACATTGTCTTCATAAATGCTATCGAGCTTTATTATTTTGGATTTAAAAAGGTGTTGTTTTGTTTTTGTATTTTCTGTTATACTAAAATCAAAAGAGTTTAGTTGGATTTTATTTTCATATAAAACATAATTCTTAAGACCACAAATGAGGTGGATTAGTGCACCTTCCTGTGCGTTATAGATAATAATTTTACTTTGTTTCAGGCATTGGCTTTTGTGCAAAATATTCAAAGAGAATATGACAATAAGTACCGATATCAGTAAAAACAAGTATTTGGTTTTTTTTAGGGAAAGAAAGAGCATGAGTATTATTAAGGCGGTAATAAGAAAAGTAAATTGAATTGTACTAATATGTATATTCTGAATAACTGCAGCAGGTAATACTTGTAGTTTTTGTAAAAGGAAATAGGATATTTCCAGGATATAAGATGTAATTTCTCCCAGTAATGTTGAAATTACCGGGATAGGGGAGGTTATTAGAATTGCTATTCCAAAGAAAATTAATATAAATGCACCAGGTATAACAATAAAATTAGAAAGCCAGAAATAGGTTGGGAATTGATGAAAATAATAGAGAGACAAAGGGAATGTGGCTAATTGAGCTGCAATTGAAACAGAAAACAAAGCCCAAGCCCATTTTAAAAACCGAATTTTAAAATTTATAAGATTATTGATTTTTGGTTGAAAAAATATAATGCCTACTACTGCGGAATATGATAGTTGAAATCCTATTTCAAAAATCAAGTTTGGATTAAAAAATAACAAGATAAAAGCTGATAGTGCAATGGTGTTATAAATGTTTGTTGGCCGTCGAAGGTTTTCACCAATTATCAGAAAACTAAACATTACAGTTGCTCTTAATACTGAAGGAGACATACCGGTTATTACAGCATAAAACCATAAAATGTGAATCGCCAACAAAATGAAAAGCAGCTTTCCTCTTTTAGATTTCCTTAAAAATCCAACTAATAAATTAATTGCCAGGTAAATAATTCCAACATGTAGGCCTGATACAGCAAGGACGTGCATCGCACCTGCCGATGCATAAATTTGTTTGGTTTCAGGATCCAGGGCATCTTTATAACCCAAAGTAAGCGCCGATAAAATGGCAAATTTCTCATCGGTTATGTTGTTATTTTTATAAATATTTAGAAGCTTAAACCTTATTTTTTCTGAGAAAACACGCAGTGAAAAATGAGAAATATTATCATGTTTTGTCCATTTTTCAGGTGAAAGATAAACTTGCCTGAATATTTTTTGATTTGCCATATATTTTTGATAATCAAATTCTTCAGGATTGCCTCGGTTTGTTATTATGCTGGGATCGGTGTTGAAAATTATTTGATTACCCGGCATTAATGCCTTTGCCAATGAATCTGGTTTGAAATAAATGATTAATTTTTCCTGAATATTTTTTCCTGAATCATTTGAATAAACTGTGGTTAGCAGTGATTCTATTTTATATGACTTTGTTTTTTCAACCGGATATTCAAATACGGTTGCAATGTAACTTGAACCTATAGGGAATGTTGGTTTTGAATTATAGAAATGATATCTGTAAATGCCAGTCAGAATTAAAAGTAATGTTAATGTCAGTGCAATAAAATTGTAATTTGAATCTTTTATGTTGAGATAGAGAATTATTGTAATCAGAAGAATTAAGATTACCATGATATAGACAATATCAATTTTAAAGATATTCCGGGCAATTATAATTCCGGCAGCATACGCTGAAATAATTCTAATAAATGGGATTCGTTTTAACATTTTTGATTCAGGGAATTAGCTATTTCCCCAGTTTAACGCTAAAACACTCAAAAGAGTTACAATTATCTTGAGGGAGAAATAATCCGGTAATGTGTTTCTACATTTCCTTTGGTAATATTTAAAAGTTTACCTTTTAGTAATCTTTTTTTTAAAGGATTTAAATAATCAATAAAAAGCACTCCTTCCAAATGGTCAAATTCATGTTGTATTATGCGGCTTGCATAACCCTTAAATGTTTCTGTGTGTTCTTCAAAATTTTCATCGTGATAGCGTATTGTAACAAATTCAGGCCTGGAAACATCTTCACGTATTTCGGGTAGGCTAAGGCAACCTTCATTCATCAGCCATTTTTCACCACTGATTTCTATTATTTCAGGATTAATAAATGCTTTTTTAAAGTCTTTTAATTCTGGTTCTTCTTCGGCACCCATTGATGCATCAATAACAAAAACACGCAATGATTTTCCAACTTGTGGAGCAGCAAGGCCAACACCATCAGCATAATACATGGTTTCCCACATATTTTTCATAAATTCTTCAAAACCTTCAAAATTTTTATCAACCGGTTTTGCTTTTTTTCTTAATATTGGTTCACCGTAAACTGTTACAGGGTAAATCATTACTGATATTTTTTTTGTTCTAAATAGCTTTGTAAAATTATTGTTGCACTTATAGCATCAACCAACGCTTTATTTTGTCTCGCTTTCTTTTTTAATCCTCCGTCAATCATTGTCTGAAATGCTATTCTTGACGTAAACCTTTCATCAATTAACTCAACCGGAATATCCGGGTAAAGTTTTTGAAACTTTTTTAGAAACGGATTGATATAACGAACAGCTTCCGAAGGCTGATTGTTCATTTGTCTGGGATAACCTACAACCAGGCATTCAATCTCCTCTTTTAAAAGGTAAGCTGATAGAAAATCCCAAACATCATGTGTTTTAACAGTTTCTAACTTATTGGCAATTATCTTCAAAGGATCGGTTACTGCAATGCCAATCCGTTTTTTACCATAATCTATTGCTAAAATCCTTCCCAATTTTTTTCTGCAAAAATACTATTAATTGAATAAAATACTAATTCATAATACATAATAACATAAAAAAATATCAATTTAAAGTGTTGTTTGCCAGTGGCTTCTAATAAGTGTAAAAAAAAGGTTTATTATTTTGGCACATACTTTGCAATTTACAGGAATGTAATATTACTTAAACATGGCGCCAAAAAAGAAACAATAATTTGACATTTTGAATTTTAAATAAATTAGTCATGAAAGCAAGAAAAATAAGGCTGATAGTTACGATGATTACTCTGGTTGCAGCTACTACGATAACAAGCATCCCCGCTGAAGCACAGCGGAGAAGTTCAAGGGATAGTAAAAGTGAAAGAGTTACTACTTCGAAAACAAGGAAAGCTCCATCAAAACCTACTCAAAAAAGTACCACAATAAAGAATAACCGTTCAACACCAAAGGCAAAGCCTGACAGGAATTTTAAACGGGAAGATATAAACAGGGCTCCCCGTAAAGTTGAAAGGAGTAATTATCAAAAGTCTACTCAAAAAAGGAATACCCAACCTGCAGTGAGAAATCAAAAACCTGAAAACAGGAATAATCAAAATGCCGTGAGATCAAGAACGCAGAGGCCGGAAAATAATCAAAACACGGTTCGGACTCAAAGAAATACAAAGCCGATAGTAAAAAATCAGAAGCCTGTTGAAAGAAATAATATTGTTAGAAGCAGAACCGATAAGGCTGATGATAGCCGTAATGCAGTTCGAACACAAAGAAGTATTGAAAACAGGAACAACAGGGCTACTGCTAATAATCCAAGAAGGAGTAGTAACTTTGACAGAAATACACCTGCACGAAATTATAAAGGTTCTAATAAATACTGGTCGGGCAACAACCGCAGCGACAGAATCAGGAATAACAGAAATTATAAGCACTGGGAACGTAATTGGGAACGGTACAGATGGAATGACAGAAGTTGGCATGATTACTACGGTTCTTACAGACTTCATTCATACAGGTATCATAAACATTACTATCATCACCATACATTTGGGCATGTAATAAGAAGATTTATAGCAAGGCCGGTAGTATTTATACACAATCATGTTCCCTATTACTGTTACGATGGGTATTTCTATACCTACAGAAGGGGAATTGGATACATTCAAACAGACCTGGCGTATGGAGTTGTTTTTCCGGAATTGCCTTACGGTTATGAAATAGTTTATATAAATGGTTATGAATATTACAGAGTTGGAAATTTGTTTTTCGAATATGTTGGAGATGGATACCAATTGGTTTATTATCCAGAAAGATTTTTGGCTTACAGGTATTAAATTACCTATCTATATTGTTTTTGTTTAGAGTCCCGCTACGGCGGGATTTTTTTATGCCTAAATAAATTATTGAATTTGAATCTGAAACCAGATTCGAATCGGCTCCATTCCTGAAGGAGAACTACCACCACTGGACCGTGAATTACCAGTTGATTTTCCACCTCCGCCACCTGATCGGCCACCCATTCCGCCTGATCTCATTCCGCCGCCACTACTTCCCATTCTGGAACCACCACTGCTGCTGCTTCGCATCGATCCACTGGACCTACCTGAACTCATTCCTCCCATAGAAACCGAATTCGTTTCTAAACCTATCGATAAAAGGTTTTCTTTTTCGGTTATTGCAATCTCACTTAAAGGCATTTTTACATCCAAAATAAGCTCATTGTGCTTATTTATACTAAGTTTAACAGAAATGGGATCTTTTACCAAATTGCTATAAAAAACAAACTGTTTGCCATTTTTGTCCCAGGTTATTTTATTGAACGATGCTCCAATATTACCAGCCATATTTTGTTGTCCATTACCGCTTTCACTTTTCATTTGCCTCGATAAAAAATTGAATTCTGTTTGTTTAACTTCTGATTTCTCAATTTTTAACAGGTAGTTTTTATTCTTTTTTCCCTGTGGGTCGAAATATAAATTTAAACCGCCACGCATTATTTTCATTAAACTTAGCTGATCGTGAAAAACGAATTGTAAAAACAGATTGGTGTCGTTATCAGAAACATCAAAACGGATATTATTTTTTTTATCGAAATTCGCGGACAATGGATTTAAAAAGTCATTGTTTTCTGACTGGGTGTAGGTTTTGCTTTTGTAAACCGGGAGTTTGGCGCACGACGCAAAAAGAAAAATAAAAGCAAAAAAAACAGGTATCGTGAATGTTTTAATTCTCATGAGATTTTTTATTTAAGTGGGTCGAAATTAAACATATAAAGCGCACTTCCTGATAAAATCATCGAAAATGTATCATTTGAAATATTCTTATTGGTTTTAATTTAATTATATTGAACTACATATTTGTATAAAGTCGCACAATTACTTTGTATGCCTTACCAACCCGTTGTTGTAGTTGATTGTTTTTCCACCCTGAAATAAACATTTTGCGAATTAAAAGCGCTAAAAATACCTAACCCGTTTCTAATGTTGGTTGGTGGCTCGTTTAAATCGCGGGAGTCTTGTTCCAGGTTTTCATACAAATCGGCATATTCCTGGTTTACGCGATATACTTTTACAATGTACTTACCCCAATATGTAATTTCTGTAAAGTTTATTTGATGTGAACTTTCTCTGGTTGGCGGTAAAATTCTGCGGAATGCGCCTCTGCTCCCCGAACTCGTAAATTTACCTACTACATCAGGAAAAAGAGATACCTGGTCGTGTTCTGCATTTTCTATTACTACAAAATGAAGTAAACCGTCTGGATTATCCCAAACAACATCCATCTGAACATCTTCTATTATAGCCCGTAGAGTTTGCATTATTCCAAAATCAGGCCGCCCGGTCCCTGAATTAAGTGTTATTTCAGGTAGATAAATGGTCTCAAATGTTAACCCAACACCCGAAGGAGATTCAGGAACAGCGGTTTCGCCTGTAGCTGCTTTATCTGTAACCAGTGCTTCTATACTGAAAATATCGCCGGTCTCAACTGTTAAATCGTTGCCTGGGTAGTGGTATGTTCCGGTATCGCTACTTGAAATAAGCGTGTAGGCAACATCGTTTTTGAACAGCGTAATTTGTGCATCATTAATTGGTTCCCCAATCGAGTCGTTAACGGTAAGTGGCACTGCATTTCGAATACTTACATCCGAAACAGGTTCGTTGGCATATAAGTAGGCTTGTAATACAAATCGTTCGTCGGGAGTGTAAATGAGCTCATCTTCACACGAAATAAAAGTGGCGAGGATAAAGCTGGAAAGCAGAAGATAAATATATTTTTTCATGGTTTTTATGCTTTTTGTCTTGATACTTATATCTAATAATCTCATTGTCTAAAAAATTAGAATTTAAAGTTTAGTGAAATATTCGGTGTTGCACCCAAATAAGTTACATCGTTAACTACCATTGGTAATTCCTGCAAATCAAACTCGCGATACCAAATGTTTGTTCGGTTATATAAGTTAAATATAGAGAATCCGGCATCCATGTCAAATTTCCCAATTTTAAACAAGTAATGTGCAGCTACATCCATTCTGTGGTATGCGGGTAAACGTTCACTGTTTTTGGGACCCACGCTAATGTACGAAAATTGCCTTCCATCCAATAAATCAATTTGGTATTGCGACTCCGGTGCTGTGTATGGTTTGCCCGATCCGTAAACCCAGGTTGATGAAAATCGCCAGCGTTTATGAGGTTCCCAGTTTGCGATTACCTTAAATTCATGGGTTTGGTCGTGCAGTGCAGGAAATGGGTTTCCCTCGTTTAATCCGTCGAATTGGTGTTCTACTTTTGCTAGTGTATAAGTTATCCAGCCTGTAAATTCACCTTGTTTTTTCTGAAGTAAAAATTCGATCCCTTTTGCAACTCCGCTTCCTTGAAAGAAAAGTTGGTCAAGTTCAATATCCTTTCTTTGGTAACGTAAAGAGAATTCAGATAAACCATCCAATGTTTTGTAATACGCTTCCACATCAAATAAAAGGTCGTCGTTCTCCAAACTTCCCCCTAAAATATAATGCCACGACGATTGAACATCAACCAAATCGTTGTCGGCAATTAACCAGAAATCGCGCGAACCTTCCGTTACATTTTCGTTGATAACACGATTTACATACTGGTTGTATTTTCCGGTGGCACCTTTTATTGTTAAATAATCGGTAGCTGCATATTTGAATGAAAAACGTGGCTCAACATAAAATTGGTTCGTTACGTCGTACCAGTTTGTTCGGAGTCCCACATTAATTTCCAGTTTATCAGAAATTTTTAAGTTGTCCTGAATATATGCAGTTGCCAGCATTCCGGTTTTATGTCTGTTCAGAATAGATAAGGTATCATCGCGCGTAAAAATGTAACTCACTTCGGTATTCGAAAGATTTAATCCAAAACCCAGTTTATTGTTATTTGAAATTTGCCACTCATTATCAAGTCTTAGCGATAATTCATTAACATCGTTGTTCTCAATATTTCCTGTCGCCCGGGCGGATATTAATGTGTCGGCATTCAGGTCGTAAGCATCGTTAATAATCCGCTGATTGTAATTACTGAAATAGTGCGAATATGCACCCATTAAATTGGAGTAGAATTTCGGGTTCCACTGCCGCGACCATTTAAAACTTACTCCTTCGTTTCCCCAATCGGTGTCCTCGTCTCGCGAATTATAAATTGATCTGCTGGGAAACCGATCATTAGTTGCAATAATTTCCCTGATATTTTCAGAATCTTCAAAAAGGTTATCTTTTCCACTGTACAAACTAAGCGAAAGGTTATCTTTTTCTGTAGGCCGATATGTAATTTTTCCGTTTAAATCGTAGAAATAAAATGTGGGTCGGGTAGTGGTTACTTCAGGTTGTTCGAAACTCCCGAATCCACCTTGTCCACCACCTCCACCTCGTCCACCACCAGTTGGCATGATCCCGGTAGTGGTTGCAGGTGTCTCTGCCTCATTTTGAGAAAGCATGTCGTAAATTTTGTTGTACATGCTGCTTTCAATAAAATTGGTGTACGAACGCCGACCGGAAAGTAAAATCGATCCTTTTCCACCAAGTGGTATTTCAAGAGTGGTGTTTGCACTTAACAGGTTTACGCCTCCACTCATATGAAAGTTGTTGGGGTCTCCGGTTTTTCCGGTTAAATCAACTACACTTGAAATGCGTCCGCCATATTTTGCAGGGTAACCCCCTTTAAACATTTGAATATCTTTAATTGCGTCGGCATTAAATGCACTAAAAAAACCAAAAAAATGGTCAACGTTATAAACGGTCATTCCATCTAACAATACAAGGTTTTGGTCGGGAGTGCCTCCCCGAACGTACAATCCCGATGAACTTTCGTTGGTTCCACTAATTCCTGGCAGTAATTGTAAGGACCGAAAAATATCAACTTCGCCAAAACTGGGTAAAGTTTTTAAATCCATGGGTGCCATCCTGATACTACTTACCACTTCGGTGGCTTTTATCATTTTATAAGTTTTCGCCGAAATGATTACTTCATCTATTTCAATGCTTGTGGGTTGCATTTCAATTACCAACCTGCCTTTGATTTCATCGAGGTTAACTTCAATTTCCGCTGGATGACAACCTACGTAAAACACATTCAACGTAAATTGTTTTTCAGGTAGGTTTAGAAG
>JABMQB010000950.1 GCA_013203525.1 Mariniphaga sp. | reverse complement strand
TTAAATCTATCAAATAATAGAATAAACCATTTTCTATTTTCGGGCAGAAATATACTGATTAATCAATAATTCATATCGGTTTCTAACAATTGCATAAATATTGTTTTGCGTATCAAATTCACGATTCCTGATTTTGTTTACCGGTAATACTTTGGGAGATGTACCGGTTAGGAAAATACAATCGAATGAATCGAGATTGGTTGTTAAAACTGGTGCTTCTTCAAATTCACAAATTTCTGTTTTTAATATTTCAATTACTTTTTGCCTTGTAATCCCGTTCAGTACTATTTCGAGAGGCGGAGTAATTACCTTATTCCCTTTTATAAAAAACACATTCGACCTACTTCCTTCACGGATATACCCATGTTTATCAACCAATAAAACCTCAAATATGTTTTGCGAATCGATAAGCTCATTTGCAACTTCCCTCACATTGGGTTGTATTGTTTTAGCCTCAGGATTTTTCCTTTCAGCATTAAAAAGGCCAACCCTCACTCCTTGTTTGTAATCTTTTTCAGATGGATATTTAAATGGGATAAAATAAAGCAGCACATATTCCTTTTCAGAAGTAAAAGAAACATCAATTCTAATATTGCCTTTGTTTGTTTGGTTCTTTTTTATCAGGGTAAAAATATTTTGTTTTATGCTGTCTAAATCAATTACTCTTTTAATACCCGCTTTGATAACCGAAACCTGCAACCTCCCCAAATGCTCTTCCAAAAAAAGCGGGACACCCGATATGACACGTAAAACCTCATAAACCAAAACATCAGAATTTTTTTCAAAATCATTAAACTCCCGAACTAATTTTAATTCTTCTCCATCGATAAAATATTTCTCAACAAGTTGTTTCATTGATTTTGCTAAAAGATGTAAATTTATAAAAAAGAACAAAAGCTATGATTTCTGATCCTGAAATTCCGAAACCAATAAAATTTAATCCCTTAAAGCATCACCGGAGTTATATTTTACAATATCTGGAGAAATCTTCTACCCAGGAAATAGATACCATGTTCGAAACAATTTGCCACAATTATATTGATATTTACACTGGTAGCCTGATCCCCCTTGAAATCAGCCTTGCTACCATCAATATCCTTTCGAAAAAAGAAGTTTTAACAGAGGATAAATTTGATTCATGGATTTCCACCACAATAAGTTACCGGAAAATAAAACTGCCCGACCATTCAAAATGGATTATCCGGAAAGGTACAGAAACCGATAGATATATCCATATTCATCCCGCAAAAACAGGGGCTTTTACTATACGATTTAAAGGTTCGACATTAAAAACTGCATATAGCATTGCCAAAGAAATTCATGATCGTAAAACAATTCTTAAGCTAGAAACCGTTAACCGTGCAAGAATTAAAATCGGTCTTTCGCCAATTAAACGTTTAGAACCGGGAAAAGGGATTTCAAAATGTTGGAATACTTTTTTCTTATAGTTACTTAAAAGATTGCCAATTGCAATGTGCTTTACGAACTGATTAAATTCATTTCATACTTCGAAATAGTTTATTGATTTATAATCAAGAACTTTTGCGCCAATCCTTTTATAAAAATCAATTGCTTCTTTATTGGCATTGTTTACATACCATTCAACTTTAATTGCACCTTTATTGATTGCATAATCTTTTATAAAATCAAACATCTTTGTACCAATTCCCAAACCCCTGTATTTGGGAAATACAAATAAATCTTCTATAAAAAAATTAGTAGTTGCTTTAAACGTTGAAAATGTTTTGAAAATCAAAGCGTATCCGCAAATGCTTTTATTTTCATTTTCTGCTACAAAAACTGTTACATGGCTACCCTGATCAAAAATGGTTTTTAGAATATCGTCTGTTGTGGCAGTTATTAAATCTGATTGATTTACATGTTCCCCTAATCCTTGAATACATTCCAAAATTGCCCCAGCATCCTGTTCAATTGCTTTTCTTATTTTTATCATTATTATTTCTTACTAATTTATGTTACAGCTATATCATTCAGGTTATCTCGCATTAAACAATTAAAAATATATAATATTTAACTCTTCGAAGCATTCTAAATCAAACTAGAAAAAAAGAATAAATCAAAATATAAAGGTATTATTTCTACTCTTTTTTATATTTTTATGCACTGAGAATAGAATAGAACGGAACACTAAAACTTCATTAATATGGAAACAAAAATTAGATTAAACAAAGCTGGGGTATTTATTTTAAATAGCCTGAGTAAGTATATGTTGATTATGCTGATTTGTTTTTTAGCAGGAAAATTTGTTACTGCGCAACCTTCGGGTGGACCTTATGGCCCTGTTCAGAAAACGTATGAACTACCCGATGTTTCAGGAAAAATATACTACGTATCTCCTGATGGAAATGCTAATATCTCGGGTAAGGAACTTTCGCAACCTACTACAATCGAAGCTGCGGTAAAAAAAGGAACAACAGGAGATGCTATTATTCTTCGTGGTGGAGTTTACCGTACCGGCGAACTTGTATTTAACCAGGGGCTTACCTTTCAACCCTATAAAAATGAACAGCCACTTTTAAAGGGAACCTATATTGCAAATGATTGGGTAAAGTCGGGCGATAAATTCTGGAAAACAAGTTGGGAATACCTCTTCCCTGCCGATCCGGAAGACTGGTGGCGCAAAGAACGGGAAATAAAATTTACTCCCCTACACCGCTTTAACGACGATATGGTTTTTGTTGATGGCAGGTTCCTGCAATCGACAGGAGGTACCGATGAACTGGATGATAATACATTTTATGTAGATTACGATAAGAAAGAAATTTATATTGCTTTTGATCCTGCCGAAAAACTGATGGAGATAACTGCATTTAGCGGAGCAATCCACAGGGTGTATTACGATGTGAATGGAAAATCCAACGATGGAATTGGGCCGGTAATACGTGGAATCGATTTTACACAATACTCCGATTCAACAATTTTTGTGGAATGTATTGACCCAACCAGAAAAATGGATGAATCAGAAATGGGTAAAGAAGTACAGGGCACACTTATCGAAAACTGTGAGATTTCGTATTGTTCGCGAATTGCAGCCTTCCTTATGGGCGATAAGATGATAATGCGGAATTGCAAAGTAAGCAATACCAGCCGTGAAGGGATTTACGTAGTTGGCTCGGCCGATGTATTACTGGAGAAAAACATTATCTCTACAAACAACATTGAAAATATAACGGGGTGTTATCCGGCCGGAGTTAAAATATTTAACCAGTGTTACAGATGTACCTGCCGCGATAACCTGGTTACTGATATGCCAAATTCAAACGGTATCTGGTACGATGTGGGTAATGTAGATGGAAGGTTTCTTAATAACTGGATTGAAAATGTAGGAGGTGCCGGCGGGCCTGTAGCTACAAGAAGCGTGTGGCCAAGCCAGAATGGTTTCTTTTTTGAAATTTCGAAAGGGGCAATATGTGCAGGAAATGTATTTGTAAACTGCGACCATGGTATTCTGGCACTTAACAGTTCTAAGGTTGAAATATACCAAAATACATTTATCAATAGTATGGTTTGTATTGCCCGCGACACACGCAGTGCACAGGGCGACCATTTTGGATTTCACCCATCAACCGGGCCCGATGTGGATGAACGCTTTGGACATATTTTTATAAATAACCTGCTAACTGGAGATGAAAATTTTGAACGCCCGCTCCTGCTTGTGTGGCAACCAGCGGTACTTTGCGAAACACTTAGTGAGTCACCTTTAAAACAATTCGACCATAATGTATATGTAACAAGTGCTGCCAGCAATTATAAAACGCTTGCTTACTGGAGCCCGTTTCCGAACGAGCAGTGCCAGGAAGAAGTGGTTTCAATCGACGGTTTAAAAAAAGTAAGCAAAGCAGCTGCCAATAGTAAATATCTTAAAAACAACCACATGCCATTGTTTAAAAGCCCTTTACTTGGCAATTACCAATTATTGGATGGATTCCCTGGAGTTGATGCCGGTACTGAGTTACCCGATAATGTTAAAAAGCTGATTGGTTTACCAAAAAGTGCTGGTAGATATATTGGGGCCTATCCGGTAAAATAGAAATAAATACCGATTTATTGGTTAAATCCCTTTTAGTTACGGTTTAAAACCATTGACTTTACTGAATTATTGCAAGCTGCCCCAATATAGTTAGTTAACACTTTTAAGGCTTGATTATTAAGCTAATTATGTTTAACTTGTTATCCGATTACAAACGGATATATCCGTTTGCATACGCTTGCAAACGTTTGCAAACGATTTTATACCTGACAACCAGGCAGTTAATGAAAAATCAGGCAAAATATCAAAAGGTACATATACACATACGTTGGCATTAATTTAGAAAAAAGGAACCCTGTTACATTGGTACAGAATAAAAATTCAAAAGAATAGTTGGAACTTAAATAATAAATATTACTTTTGCTCAAGTATTCGATACATATCGAAATATGAAAATGAATTATGGATAATAGAAAAGTTATAAAAGCGATGAAGGCACTCTCAAATGAAAATCGATTTGAGATTTTTATGGAAATTGTCAATAGCAATAAGCAAAGTTCTTTCGAAGGAGAAGAATGTTTTATTTATGATTTGATTAAAAACCTAAATATTGGTGCTCCAACTATTTCTCATCATTTAAAGGAATTGTCAAATGCTGACCTAATAATTACTGAGAGAAGAGGAAAATATATTGTTGCTAAAATAAATGAAGAAATGATTGAAGAACTTGGGAATATATTAAAATTGGAATAAAAAATTTAAATCAACATTTCGATACTTATTAAAGTGTCGTATTTTATTAATCAGCCTACGGGCACAAATCGAAACAAAATGAATATTAAAGAATCACAAAAAACAGCAAGTAAAAACAAGGAACTTATTCGTCATGTTTTTACCGAAATTAACAACGGTAATCTTGAACCGTTTATGTCAATTGTTGATGAGAACTTCAAATTAACATTGACTGGCAGTTTACCTATTTCAGGAACTGTTAACGGATTACAAGAAGTCATGAAAGTATTATCCGTAATTACTGAAGCTTTTCAAGTACAACCAAAAGTCATAATTGAAGAAATGGTGGCAGAAGGTGATTTTGTTGTAATGAAAGCACACGGAGAGGGAGGTATTGCTAAGAATGGCAAGGAATACAACAACACTTATTGTCATTTCATGCGATTAAAAGATGGGAAGCTAATTGAGTCAACTGAATATCTTGATACTGAACTTACAAGAATGGCTTTGGAAGGATAATTCTAATATTGATTGGTTGGGTATTGAGAATCAGTACCCAACCTTTAGAAATTTTGTTCAATTAAACATAACATTATAAGTAAATATCAAAAAAATGAAAACAGAATTTATTAATCATGCAATCGATTGGTATAAGGGAGAAAGTATAGAAGCTGGTATTGTACTAATGTGGGGAGGATTTATGCTCTTAATGTCATTATATTTTTTCATCTATGACCGTTTCGATTCAACACACCAACTTATCATTCCTCTCTTTATTGTAGGTCTTTTTTGGGGCACGGCAGGAGGTGTTGGTTTATTCATTAATAATTCTAGGTTAGAAAAGGCTAAAATCGAATACACACAGAGTAAAGAAAATTTCATTAAAAAAGAGAAAATAAGAGTGAGAAAATTTATTGGAACTTATAAATATCTTTTAATTGGTTGGAGCATTACTATTATTATAGGGTTAGCTCTATTTAATTTAACTAACGGCTCCCTTTTAAAAGCAATTGGGTTAAGCTTAATTCTCTTTGCCGTTATTGGGTTGATTGTAGATTTAACATCAGAACAAAATGCCAAGAAATATTATAACCATTTTGAACAAATTAAGCCATAAAATTGAATAATAAGCCTATGAATATGGAAATTGATAAAATGAGTTTACCTAATTACTCTGTAGTTATGTTGGGTGCAACTGGTGCTGTGGGAGAGTCTGTAGTCCAAGAATTAAAAAAACATTCCAAAGTAAACCGAATTACCCTTTTGGGGAGAAACATTTCCCCAGATATAAAAGAGGATTATATACAACAAGAAATAATTGATATTTTAGATACTGATTTTTACAAAGCGTTTTTACAAGGTCATCAAATTGCAATTTGTACTTTAGGCATTGGGGAAGCATCAAAAGCTAAAAAGGAAGACTTTATTAGAATAGATAAACTTGCTGTAATTGATTTTGCCAAAGAATGTAAAAAAGCAGGTATTCGTCATTTTGAATTATTAGGGGCTGTTGGTTCAAATGCAAACTCCTCATCTTTATACTTTCGTACCAAGGGAGAGTTAGTTAATGAATTAAAAGCTCTTAAATTTGAACGACTTAGTATATTTCAACCGTCTCTAATACAAACACCAACTAACCGATATGGATTTTCTCAAGCTGTAGCGTTGTTTGTTTTCCCATATTTAAAACCAATACTTTCTGGAAGACTAAGAAAATTCAGGGGAATCCCTGTAGAACAACTTGGGAAAGCTATCGCAGTAAACTTATTCAATAATAATGAGGGGTTTGAGATATTGCATTGGGATGAATTTAACAATATAACTTAATCTGTAACCAACAATAATTAATTTAATGAAAAAAGTATTTAAAATGATAGGCATCACATTATCAGTAATAATTGGTTTAATAGTTATTTCAACGATTCTATTTATAAGTTACAGCCCACAGTTTGGAAAAAATATTACTAAAGAGCAAAGAAAAGAATATTCAAAATTAGAAAATTTCAAGAATGGAAAATTTTCTAATCAACATCTTAGCCCTATGACTGTCAATTATTGGAAACTAATTAAAGAATGGACAAGAAAAGCACCAAATCGAAATCCGAATAAAAATATTTTAG
>JABMQB010000949.1 GCA_013203525.1 Mariniphaga sp. | reverse complement strand
ATCAACTTTTTATTTACATTTAAAAGAATGTGAGTTTAGGTATAATCATAGAAAAGAAGATTTGTATAAATTGTTATTGAAAATTATTAATTTTAGAACACTTAACTAGTTTTGACCCTTATATTTTATTATATACTAAGCTCCAAAAAATTAAGCTGATTTGAATGATGTAATGTAAATCGAAAAGCAATTTTTTAGCTAATTGTCATTATAGACAACTGCCAATCTACCACTTGACTGTAAGCTAGTGGAAAACAGAGCCTTTAATTGCTATTTCGGATTTAAAATAAACTTCCCGACTTTGACATTTTTGCTACTGGCTGCTTTAATAAAGTATACTCCTGCCGGATAGGCTGATAAATCTAGTTGAACCAGATTCTGGTTGTTAGATCGATTATATTTCTTTGAAAATATCGTTTGCCCTGTTTCAAAGATTATATCAAGCATAAACTCTTTGATTCATGCTAACACTGGTTTCTGAATGAGATATGCTTTTAATGCTTCTCCAAGAAAATATATGGCATTAGTATATTTAAACCTATTTTTGTTTTTAAACATCTAACTTATAAATAAAAGAAATCTGTTCTTTTAATGAATTTAGAGAATGAAAAAACAATTAGTTTTTATATTGCTTTCTACTTATTGCCTGTTATTGTTAACAGGTTTTACCGGGATTTGCCAAACCTATCCAATTGTTGATACCGGTGTTCAGGATTTTTACAATAACACAACAATCATTTCGGCTCCAATAGCAGGGCAGGCATATTACGGACAGGATGCTACATACGGTGGCAACCAGCCATCGTACACAAACAATGGCGATGGTACAATTACTGATAATGTTACCGGATTAATGTGGCAGCAGGATATGGGGAGTAAAATCTCGTATAGTGATGCTTTTACCAAAGCAGATTCATTGACTTTGGGTGGGCAAACCGATTGGAGGGTACTAACAATTAAAGAATTATACTCGTTAATTTTATTTACGGGGCAGGTTGGCGGGCAGCAGGCAATTCGTATGTTTATCGATACAGATTATTTTATTCAGCCCCTTGGTAATACCAATATTGGCGAGCGGGAGATTGATGCTCAAACATGGTCGGCAACGCAATATGTTGGATTAACAATGCGTAATGATACTACTGTGTTTGGAGTAAACTTTGTTGACGGAAGAATTAAAGGTTATCCAAAATATAATCCTGCAAATCCGAATATTTCAAAAACCATGTATTTCAGGATGGTTAGGGGAAATACGGCATACGGAATCAACAATTTTGTTGATAACAAAGACGGAACTATTTCTGACAACGCAACAGGATTAATGTGGCAACAAGCCGATGATAGCATTTTGCGCGATTGGGAAAATGCCCTGCTTTATGCCGAAAATCTGAATTTGGCAGGAAACAACGACTGGCGTTTACCCAATGCAAAAGAATTGCAAAGTATAGTTGATTATACCCGTAGCCCGCAAACAACAAACTCCCCGGCTATTGACCCGATTTTTTCAACAACTGAAATAAATGATCCGGAAGGTAATCCGGGGCAGTATCCTTATTTCTGGACCGGAACCACACATCTTGACGGGGCAAATCCATATTCGGGGGCTGTTTATATTGCTTTTGGCGAGGCACAGGGAAAAATGAACGGGACATTAATGGATGTTCATGGGGCAGGGGCTCAACGCAGCGATCCGAAATCGGGAAATGCAAATGACTATCCCACTTTTTTTGGTCCTCAGGGTGATGTCCGGTATGTTTATAATGCAGTGCGATGCGTAAGGGATATATCGGGAACTTCTTCTTTAAACGATAATATGGATTTTAATTTTAAAATTTATCCAAATCCCGCGCAAAATAAGATTGCAATTATATCGGATCATGATTTGAAAATCGTTTCAATTTTTAATTCTGAAGGGGAAATGATATTTGAACAATTATCGGATAAAAAAGAGGCAAGTATTAATACAATGGAACTTTCAAACGGAATGTATTTTATTAAAGTGAGAACAAAAAAAATGACTGCTTTTGAAAAAGTAATTATCGCAAAGTAATTGTTTTGTTAGGTTCACAAAAAATATTGACATAGGCACGATAATATAAATTTCCTCTGTGAGTTATTAAATAACGATATTACTCCTGGTTTTGGAGTGAGTTAAATAATACTCGGTTTATTAATAAAGTGTATTTTATTTATATTAAAGATAAACAGTATATGAAAAAAACATTTATAACAGTTAGAATCATCTTTAGCGTGATGATAGTTTTTATTTCGTGCGAAGATGAATATGGAGGAGATAGGGTATTAATAAGTAGTTTTAATGATATGGACAGTCACAAAGACGGACAAAATTGTATGAGTTGCCATATTTCGGGTGGTAAAGGCAAAGGATGGTTTACTGTTGCAGGAACAGTTTACAATGCTTCGCTTACAAGTGTTTATATCAATTCAACAGTTAAATTATATAAAGATTCAATCAGCTCAGGAACTTTGGTAAAAACTATTGAAGTGGATGGGAAGGGTAATTTTTATACCACCGATAATGTTGATTTTGGAAACGGATTATATGCAACCGTAACCGGAACTTCAGGAAATATAAAACCAATGGTATCATCATTTTTAACTGGGCAATGCAATAGTTGCCATGGCATTTTCACTGGTAAAATATGGGCGGAATAGATGTGAATTTTTTTAAAATTATGTATTTTTAACTTCTGCCTTTTTTTACTTTTCACTCGTAACTCACTACTCATTACTCACTACTTCAAACTTATACTCTCCACTGCCAACCTCAAAAACAGCATACTCATTTCTTTTTCCTAAAAATTTCACATTTTCAACTTCGCTTATTTTTTTGCCATTTTCAAGAATTTGTTCCGGGTTTTTGGCAGGGACATAAACTGTAGCATGGCTACCTACCGGTACTGTTACATTCATATTAAAACCAGTTTTTATATTTTCCCAGTATATGCCTGCTTTGCCAAACGGGGTAATATTGGAATAGCTCACATAATCCAGTTCATCAATAGGTTGAGGGCGGAAAATAATGTGTTTGTATCCAGGTTGTTCCGGGTCGGCCTGCATACCTGCCAACATGCGGTAGAACCATACTAACCCACCACCAAACATGGGATGGTTGTGAGAACCGCCTTCATCCCAGCGTTCACGGGTTGTTGTGGAGCCAAGTTCAAGCCAACGACCATAACTGGGTTCGGTGCGTTTATTCATTGCTTCATAGGCCTCTTTATGAAAACCGTTTTCAGAAAGTACTTCAAAGAAAAATTGTGTGCCAAAAATTCCGGTATCGAGGTGCCCGTCGCTGGCTTTTAAACCGGCTTTTAGTGCTGTAATAACTTTGTTGTATTGAGCGCGGGGAACACCCATTTTAAGGGCAAAAATATTTCCACCGTTATTTCCATAGGTTCCGTTTTCGGCATCGTAAAAATGGTAGAAAAATGCAAGCCTTGTTTGTTCTGCCAATTCTGCATATTCTTCTTCCTCAGCGGATTTCCCAAGTAAACCTGCTGCATTTGCAGTAAATTCTGCACATCGCCATAAATAAAATGTATGTACCATCTCATCGGGAACTTGTTCTCCGGGAGTACACCATTCGCCCAGGTTAAACCATTTTAAAGGCTGGCCGTCGTGCCCCGGCACTTGCGAGAACATTATACCTTTATCAACCCAGGTTTGCATATAATTTATATAGCCTTTCATTCCTTCGTAATTATCAGCAAGCATATCAATAGAGCCATAATGGAGATAATACTCCCATGGCATAATACAAATTGCTGCTCCCCATGCTACGCCACCCCCGCATCCTGGTTGCCAGGGCGCTCCGTTGGGTACATATCCGGTTACAGGATTTTGCGCTTCATACATATCCTGAATCCATTTATGGTAAAAATTTTTAGCATCAAAATTATGCATTACAGTTACACATGCCACCTGTCCATCGCCTGTGTAGGCCGAACGTTCACGGTGGGGGCAATCGCTGGCAATACCCCCATGCATATTATCAAGCTGGCTGCGTTTCCATATTTTATTTATGTCGTTAAAAAGCTGGTTTGAGGTTTCAAATTGTGCCGACTCTTCAATATATGTATTTACAGCCTCAGCTGTGAGATGTTCCGGTTTTAGCTCCCCAGGCCAGTTGCTGATTTCAACCGAACTAAAAACAAACCAGTTAAATCGCGCTGAATAATTTTCAGGACCTTCACCTCGAAATATATAAGAGTTATCGCCGGAATATAAGTTGCTGATATATTTAATATCTATTTTATGCCCGGCTGGACCTTCCACATCATTTAACCGTAACCATCCTGAAATCTCTAAACCAAAATCAACCTTATAGATTCCGTCCTCAGTTTTTTCAATACTGACAGGGACAATTCGTTTGGTAACTTTATCGGGGTGAGCAGTGTGTGCTACCAGCT
>JABMQB010000948.1 GCA_013203525.1 Mariniphaga sp. | reverse complement strand
TGTACTCATTGCTGGGATGGATCTGGTTATTACTAATTATGCCGATACTTCAATTACCCCTATCAAGCCAAAAGAACAATTAAAAAACTTCATCTTAAAATGCAACTAACAATCTGACATTTAACTGACGCGGGGTTAGATAATTCGGAATAGCATACATGCGATTATTTACATCTTTCACCCATAAATAAGAAATAGTATTACTAACCTGAAGAAGGTTAAAAACTTCTAAACTCACCCAAAGTGATTTCAGATACCGTAAAGGATTTTTAGGTGAAAACCGGGTTTTTTCTCCAATTACTTGTTTTGAAAAACCAATATCAACCCTTCTGTAAGGAGGAATTCTTAATGTATGTTTATATTTTTCGGAATTTGGCGGACCAAAAGGCAAACTACTTCCGAAAATCAATTTAAGATACATTTTATAAGTTGGAAATTTAGGGAGAAAATCCTGAAAGAACAAACTAAAATTTACCCGCTGATCTGTTGGTCGTGGTATAAAACCCGGCTCTTGTCTTATGCTGTCAACAGCAACAACATCAAAAGTATATCCGGGAATTATCACCTCACCCTCAGCATTATAATAATCATAATAAAAATCGTCTTCAATATCTTCCATTGTTTGCATTATTGAAAGACTTGCCCATGATTCTATACCTTTAACAAATTCACCATTAACTCTCATATCTAAACCTACTGCATAACCATGTGAATTATTTTGGGCATAATATCTTATTCTTAAATTATCAATTTCATAAGGGATCAGGTCGTCAAGATATTTATAATAAACTTCCGTAACAAACTTAAACGGTCTTGACCATGCCATAAAGTTCCAGTCGCCACCTGCAACAAAATGAATTGATTTCTGAGCTTTTATATCATAATTTATATTACCGGCAAAATCCCTGAGTTCGCGGTAAAATGGCTGTTGGTAATAGTATCCTGCTGAAAATCGCAAAACAATATCTTTTTTCCAATTAGGTTTGTATGAAACTGTGGCTCTTGGGCTGAACAGGAATTGTTTATTAAAGTCCCAGTAATTTCCCCTGATACCGGCAGTTACAGAAAATCTTTTGTTTTTTCCTAAAAAATCCCAGGTATTTTGTATAAAACCTGTATATCTGTTTGATGAAATATTTATATCGGTTCTCACAACACCAAATAAATCTAAATCCGGATGAGTAGGATTTGGATTTCCGACCAAGCCGGGAGGATTTGGAATCGTAAATCCTGCTGAATCTATCAGCTCCCATTCATTTAACTTATCGTAAATTATTTCATGTTGATACTTGATACCCCATTGTAAAAATTTATTGGATTTTGAAAGAATCCCTTTATGTTCAACATTAAAAACCGTAGCATCCAAATAATTTCGTGCGTGTGTTAGATAAGTTCCGACTCCCTGAGCTTCAATAACATCTCCGAATTCTTCATTACCAAAATCTGTTTCAAGTTTTCCGAGCCAATATTGCCCCTGTATGTCAAATGTTTCACTTTCAAAGGTCTGATAAGCAGAAGCAATAAATTTAATATTAATATCTTTTTTAGGCACAAAGGTTGCTGACAAAGCTCCGAGAAAGGTTTCAAATCTATCAATTTCCTGACCATCATAATAAATTTTTAATCTGTATGCTTCCTGAATAGTACCAAAATCGGTTTCACGGCTTTGAGGAATTAATTTATATGAATTTCTGGCATAATTTCCGAGAAATGAAATTTCCCACCTTTCGATTATATCAAAATTTATTAAAGTCTGAATATCGGTAAATGAAGGTTTGTAGTCTCCTTTTGTTTCAAGGCCTTTAAGAATATACTGATTTGATTTTTGCCTGAATCCAACCAAATATGAAAGCCTGTGATTGTCAGTTGCTCCTTCAATATGAGCTTGAGCCCCTAAAAGACTTAAAGAAACCGAACCGGCAAATGATGTTGGTTTTTTGTATTGAATATCCAGAACCGATGACATCTTATCACCGTACTTTGCTTCAAAACCTCCGGCTGAAAATAAAATAGAAGATACGAGATCGGAGTTAATAAAACTAAGTCCTTCCTGCTGACCTGAACGAATTAAAAAAGGACGGTAAATCTCAATTCCGTTAACATAAACTAAATTTTCATCATAATTTCCACCACGCACTGAATATTGTGAACTCAACTCATTGCTTGATGAAACACCCGGTAAGGTTTTTATCAGGTCTTCCACGCCACCCGAAATCGTCGGAATGGCAGTAGCTATTTTGGGATCAATACGAGTAAGATTTGTTGTACGAATGAAATTGTCTTTAACTTCAAAATCGGGTAATTCAGTAGTTGAGACTTTTAAAAATATATTAAGTTCCTTTTTTGAACCTGGTGCAAGGTTAATTTTAAACTGTTGACTTTCATACCCAACAAATGAAACAATTAAAATCAGTTCCTTACGGGCAGGTACTGATATTTTGTAATTTCCATCTTTGCCGGTAGTTGTACCTCCGGAATATCCAAAAATTGAGATATTAACAAGTTCAACTGGTTTATTGCTATTGTCGGTGATCTTTCCAAATATTTCAGCCTTGTCCTGCCCAAAAACATTCAGACTAATGAATAAAAACAAGATGAAAATATTTTTTAAAACAGCCATATAATTAATAAAAAATAAAATTTAAACAGTCTCTTAGTTTTTTTTCTTTCTTTTAAATTTTCCTTCCCGCCATGCTTTAATAAACTGTGCCCAGGCAAAAGGATTTAAAATTGTAATTGGTTGTGTTTGGCCTATATAATATAATTTACTTGTTTCATTATAAATATAATTTCTAAAATTCATACTTCCATCCATGCCGTAATATTCAGCTCTTTGCCGCATTTCTTCCGGGTCAAGGTTTTTTCTTGCAATTGCAAGATCATCATCAGGTACTTTAAGATTTATGAATGCATCTTTAAAT
>JABMQB010000093.1 GCA_013203525.1 Mariniphaga sp. | reverse complement strand
TTGCCAAAGTTCGTGCATGGTCAATTCCATGGTATGCAGTTAATTCATGCCCGATCATGTGAGTAGCCCAATCCTGTGGAACTCCGCTTCCAATTAATCCGTTTAATGCAACAGTGGCACTCCACATAAAATTCGCAGCTGAATCATAATCTGTCCTATTACTCAAAATTTTTGGCCCTTCTTCAACAAGTGTTTTTAGAATACTTTCTGCAAACCTATCCTGAATTGGTGAATTAACAGGGAAAGTAAGATATTGCTCTATCACGTGCACAAAAGCATCAACCACTCCGTTAGCTACCTGCCTATCCGGTAATGAAAAGATAGTTTCCGGATCGAGGATTGAAAAAACAGGCATTACTTTTGGCGAACCAAAGGCAAGTTTTTCCTGAGTTGAAACACGTGAGATTACTGAATTGCCATTCATCTCTGAACCCGTCGCAGGCAATGTTAATACATCGGCCAGGGGCATTGCTTCCTTTACTTCAGCTCCTTTTGCTAAAATATCCCATGCATCATCGCCTTCGTATTTAACCGCAGCAGCAATAAATTTTGTGGCATCTAGCACAGATCCTCCACCAACTGATAGAAGAAAATTAACTTTTTCAGCCTTGATCAAATCAACCACTTTCATACAGGTTTCGTAATGCGGATTTGCTTCAATGCCTCCAAATTCTAATAAGTCAAAGCTTTTTAAGGCTTTTTTAACCTGATCATATACTCCATTCTTTTTGATGCTTCCACCACCATAGGTCATGAGGATTTTAGCTTCTTTTGGTAATTCGTTAGCAACTTGTGGAATTGTTCCTTTTCCAAAAATTATTTTAACCGGATTTTTATATTCAAAATTATACATAGCAAAATATTTTATTTAGTTTCTCAACATTCAAAATTACGAATTGTTTGAGAACAAGGTTGGAAATACCAATTTAAAACTCAATTTTTGTAATAAATTAATCAATACATTTTTATGCAATTGGATGAAGGTTTAATAAAAGAGTTGGAAAAAAGCATTATTGATTACAGCGATGAGGAGGTAATGGAAATTCTGAAAAAAAGGAAACATTATAATCCGATTGTTGTAAAAATGACTATTGAAGAAGCTGTAAAAAGAGGCATTATCAATTCAGAAAGTGATTTGGTGGCAGAAGATTACCGGGTTGAACCTTTTCGTTTTCATATTTTCCCTTCAATTGAAAAGCATGAAATTAGAATCAGGGTTATTAAAAGCCTCTCGCGGGGAATTTTATTGGCAGGCATCATACCAACTATTTTTGGTTTTTTACGCATTGCAGAAAATAAAATGATAGAGGCATTTATTTTATTATGCCTTGGTGGTATATGGATTGCTTCAGCAGCATTACTTATGAGGTCATTTCATCAACGATTTATTTATCTTATTTTATCTATGGGTGGATTGTCTGTTATTTACGTTGCTAAGGTTTTATTGGGATTAAAGCCTTTCCGGTTTATGGACATGTTTGTTGCGTTGATTATTTATGGTGTAATTTTCTATAGCCTGCTTTACATCAAATCCTTAATAAAAATAAATTCTAAAGATTAATCCAAATCTTTACTTACCGATATAATTCAGTTGCCTGGATTTGATATTCGTTATTTGTCTAATAAAAGCGGGTACTTATCGAATATATTTCCTTTTTGATACACAAACAACATAAATTTGAGTTTGAAATAAAACTATTAAACTATGAAAGTAATAAAGTATGCATCGATCGGATTCCTTGTTGGATTCCTGCTTGCTCAATTTTCCTGTAGTGCTTCAGCACAAAATTATAATCATTCCCGCGATTATAAAGTAGAAAATTTTGATAGGATTCATTTGGAGGGAGGTTATAAAGTTATTCTTCAACAGGGCGAAAAAGCTTCATTAACAGTTGAAGCATCGGATGAGGATACTTTTGATTATTACGATATTAGTAGTGATTTTTCGGAATTAACTGTTACTATGAAAGATCGGCATTTTCATTTTGAAAGATTGATTTTATACATAACTTTCACTGATTTGGAAGATATTCATATTGAAGGCGGCGTTAAGTTGGAAACCAAGGGATATATTGAGGTTGATGACCTTGAAATTAAGGTTGAAGGAGGTGCCAAAATAGAAATGAAGTTAAAAGCCAGGGATGTAAAAGCTGTTGGTGAAGGAGGTATGTTATTTGATTTTGTTGGTGTAGCCCGAAGCCTTGATGCAAAAATATCAGGTGCAGCTCATCTCGACGCGGGTGATTTGGAAGCCAAAGAAGTAACGGTTAAAATTGAAGGTGTTGGAACAGGAACTGTACATGCAACTGAAGAACTTTGGGCTAGTATTGAAGGTGTGGGAAAGATTAAATACAAAGGGAATCCAAAGGTTCATAAATCGGTGGAAGGTGTAGGAAAAATAACAAGAGATTAGTTTAGATTCATATATTTAGTTTAGTTAGTTAACCGCTTAGGCGGAAGAGTTTTAAAGGTATAAACTCTTGAGTTTGGTTTTGTAAAGGCTGCCTGCTGAGGCAGCCTTTAATATTTTATGCCAGTGTAGCCACCATTACAGCTTTTATTGTATGCATCCTGTTTTCAGCCTGGTCGAATACGATTGAAGCTTTACTTTCAAAAACCTCATCGCTTACTTCCATTGCTTCGATTCCAAATTTCTGATAGATTTCTTCACCAACTTTGGTTTCCCGGTTATGGAATGCCGGAAGGCAATGTAAAAATTTAACATCAGGATTTCCTGTTTTATCCATTACTTTTTTATTTATTTGGTAGGGAAGTAATAATTCGATTCTTTTTTTCCATACTGCCTGTGGTTCACCCATCGAAACCCAAACATCGGTATATAAGAAATCACAATTTTTTACTGCCTCATCAACATTTTCTGTAATATGGATTTTAGCTCCGGTTTTTGTTGCAATTTTGGCACATATGTTTTGAAGCTCTTCACTTGGTTGGCACTCTTTTGGGGCAGCTGCCCTGAAATCCATTCCAAGTTTTGCAGCGCCAACCATTAATGAATTCCCCATATTATTTCTGGCATCGCCCAGATAGCAGAACTTAATTTCCGAAAAAGGTTTTTTGCAATGTTCTGACATGGTTAGAAAATCAGCTAAAATCTGGGTTGGATGAAATTCATTTGTAAGGCCATTCCAAACCGGAACACCCGCATATTTACCTAATTCTTCAACCACTTCCTGTCCAAATCCACGGTATTGAATTCCGTCATACATACGACCAAGTACGCGTGCTGTATCTTTCATCGATTCTTTGTTACCTATTTGTGAGCCAGATGGTCCCAGATAAGTTACGTGAGCACCCTGGTCGTAGGCAGCTACTTCAAAAGCACACCGAGTTCGGGTTGAACTTTTTTCAAATATCAGTGCAATATTTCTTCCTGATAGTTTTACTTGTTCATTTCCGGTATATTTTGCCTTTTTAACTTCTTTTGATAAGTCCAGAAGAAAACTTATTTCTTCT
>JABMQB010000947.1 GCA_013203525.1 Mariniphaga sp. | reverse complement strand
TTTCCTCTATTTCGCCAACCTCTCAAACATCTCCAGTAACTCTTCCCTTTTGCGTGAAGCTACTGGTACTTTATGCTCATCAGTCAGCACCACATAACCGCCCTCTCCTTTCTCGAACCGCTCAATATAACTCATGTTTATCAAATATGATTTATGAACACGGTAAAATCCAAAATCACGAAGCATTTCAGCATAATCTTTTAATGTGTTAGAAACAAGTATTTTTTTCTTATTCAACAGATAAATAGCTGTATAGCTACTATCGGATTCACAGTAAATAATATCACGGATCTTTACGAGGTAAATATTCTCAAGGGTTTTCAGTATGATCTTTTTTTGTGATTTGTCATGGATTCGCAGGTTATCTTCCATGTTGCTGAGCTGGGTATTGAATTCCTGCTGAACCAGTTTTTCCGCCTTATTAACAGCTTCTGTCAGCTCATCCGGATCAATAGGTTTGAGTAAAAAATCCAGGGCGTTGAATTTAAAAGCCTTAATAGCATATTTATCATAAGCTGTAATAAATATCACTTTAAAGTCGATGGGTTCAAGTTTTTTGAGCAGGTCGAACCCTGTACCGTCATTCATTTTGATATCTAACATGACCAGGTCGGGATGGTACTTACGGATGGTTTTCACTCCACTTTCCACACCATCAGCCATAGCCACGAGTTTTACATTGGGGCAAAACTGCTTTACCAGCTTTTCGAGGGTCTGGCGTATGTGCGGTTCATCATCGATGATGATGGTACGAAGCATATTAAGGTCTGATTTTTTTGTAAAGATAGACATAATGATTAAAATTCCAAATTCCAAAAAACAAATTACAAAGCACAAATAAATTCATGACACCCCTTTTTACCATTGGCCGCCCTTGTTGCAATTGGTAACTGAAATGCCGAGCTTGTGTAAAGGCGTGAAACCCGTCCCTGCCCGTCCGGTCAGGCGGGCAATCTGTATCAATTTATGTGCTCCCTTTGTTAAGCAGATTGTTTCACTCCAGCGCTAATACCCGCGCTATGACTCCATACGGATTCCTTCGGTCGTCGCAATGACGTTCATTCATTAATTCTAATTATTTTCTTTGTTATCATTTCATTCCCGACCTTCACCCTGCAGAAATAAATGCCTGCCCGAAACTTACTCATATTTAATACAAAATCCTTTTGCCCAGGCTGGACATTGCAATATCTCCATGTTTTTATGCAAATGCCGGTTGTGTTGTAAATACAAATATCGATTGATCCTGGAGACGACAAATTCAAACTTAAAATAGCATTTTCTTTAATCGGGTTTGGTGAAATTGCCAATTCATGTTCTGCACTTATATTTTCCACCAATGTTATGGAATCACATGCCTCCTCCACTTCCTGCTGGCTATTGCATCCGGGGGCGTTACTATGGATTTCAATGGTTCCATTTGGAGTGGCCAGATAATCACAAATGCTTTGGACATCACAGGTGGATAACAATTCGTTACCTTGAATAGTTAAAATGCCGATGGAGCCAGCATCTATATTATCTAAACCTGATAAATTAGTAAGGGAATTGTTGGCAATAATTTCTAACCAATGACCAATAGAGGTTAAGTTATTTAATCCTACAAGGTTAGTCAGGGAATCATTAAGTCCAATTCGGAGACTTTGACCAATTGAGGTCAGGCTTTCAAGTGCTGATATATCAGCCAGTATAGGGTTTGGTGCGCCCCAGCCGTTAAAAGCTATACCAATTCTAAGATCGCCACCGATAGATTTTAGGCTCTCAAGCCCGTTAAGATTGATCATAGAAATATTTGCCTCAATTGTTAAATCACCTCCCACAGTAATTAAACTTTCAAGGCCTAAAAGGCTGGTTATGTTCGAACTCGAAAGGATTCTAAGAGACCCCCCTATAAATTCTAAACTTTCAAGGCCTGATAAGTTGGTTAAAGCAATATTATCCATAATTAATAAATGACCTAAAATCCAATCACCAATTGATGTCAGGTTGTCAAGCCCGGAAAGATTTTCTAGTAATGGATTTTCATGTATATTAAGGTATCCTTTTATTGAGGTTAAAACACTAAGCCCATTTAAAGAGGTAATATTATCTCCATTGATGCTAACATCCCCCTCAATTTCAGTACAGTTTGGATAATTGATTTGAAAATCATCAATTTCTTCCTGGGTGGTAAAGATGATGCCTTCTGGCAGGCAGGATTCATCACATTGAGCAAACAGTAAAATCTGGCTCAAAATCAAAATAATTGTAAATGTTAGTTTTTTCATGATAACTTAATTTGGTTAATATTTATAGTTTAATGATTTTTTTTGTTACAACCTCATTGCCAACTTGCAAGCGAAGGAAGTAAATTCCAGATGGCAGATTCTGAGTATCCCAACTTACACTGTGTTTGCCTTTACTGATTATCCCGAAGTTTGAAGAAGTAACAACTTTACCTGCAATGTTATGCAAATCAAAATAAACGCTTTTATTATCTGATAAAGTGAATTCTATCTTTGTTTGATCTGAAACAGGATTTGGATAAACCATCAATTGATTTTTATTCTGTTTAATGATTTCAATTCCCATTGTTTGATATGAATGATTAATAATGGAATCAATCCAGTGTAAACCTTTTATCCAGGTTTCAGCGTTGTATACATGACCACCTTCAAAATAATTATAGTCGTAGCCAATGTCATAAAAGTTAAGACTATCCATAAATACCTGATAGGCAGGATAGGTTATCATATAATCTAATGTTCCGCATCCCAGAAACCAGGATAATTCATTTTCGCCAGGCAGGTCTTTCACTTTTCTGCTGATATCAAACTGATACCATTTATTCAAAACCGTATCTACCCAATTTCCCAAAGTGTCAAATGGAATTTCAACATGGTAAGGTTCAATATTAATATTGGGGCTCCATGCTCCGCACCCTGTAAAAAACAATTGTGTGTTACCACCAACATTTGGGTTTAAATTGTATGAGCCGTTTTCTTCATAGCAAAGCGTTCTCCATGTGTTTAAAGTGGTGTCTGGGAATGAAATAAAGGCGGCGATATAGGGAAAACATGCCCTGAACTTATCTGAATAATTGACACTCAACCATGCCGAACCAAATCCACCCATAGAGGTACCGGTAATCATTCTGAAATTTTTGTCAGGAAGAGCCCGGAAGTTACTTTCAATGAAACTGATAACATCCTGTATGACAAAATCTTCGTAGTTGCCGTACAGTTCAGAATTGACCCACAAACTTCCTCCGTATGGTTCACAAGAACCATCCGGGCAAACAAAGATAGCTGGAGGGGAGGTTATAGCTGTATCCCCAGAATGAAAGTTATAATACAACATAGCTTCTGTATGTCCTGAATTTTGATTACCATTTCCACCATGTAAATAGTAAATGGTTGCGTATTGTTGATCCGGATTCTCATAATAATCATTAGGCAGATAGATATCCACCTTTTTTGTTGTATCCAACGCCAGACTATAAAAGGAGGCATCGATTTTGATATACAATTGTGCGTTTAGATTGAATACAAAGCCGCACAACAGGCTTACTGAAATAAGTACAAGTTTTTTCATAATAATTAATATTTAGTTAATATTTCTGTTTTTTTAATTTGATGTTATATTTATCCAATTCACTAAAGCTTTAGCATTTTCTTTGTTGTAATTCCGTTTTCTGTTTGAAGTTTGATGAAATAAATTCCTTTGGAGAGATGACTTAAGTTACTGCTTATTGAATGATGCCCTGATGTAAGCTTACCTTCAAATATCCTGGCTTGTTTCTGTCCAATAACATTGAGTATCTGAATATTAACTTTTGTTTCTGATTTTAATGCAAATCTGATGTTTAAATCTGATGTAACAGGATTTGGAGAAATACTAAACTCATAATTAGATTTATTTTCATAGATTCCGGAGTTTATATCATACCAGGCTTCCCAGCCATTAGCCCTGGTGTTTTTATTGGTGGTGAAGGTGATGAACATTTTTCCGCTGGGCGAGGTGACCGGTGCGGGTGGGTCTTCATAGGTTCCGCTTATCTCTGCAAGTAATTCCTGTGTTTCGTAATCAAATATCATTAGTAAATCATTTTCTTCTTCGGTGTCAAAATAGTTAAAATGCAAGGTAAGCGGATCGTTAATTCCCGGAACAATAGTCCATAGGCATGTTGTACTGTTGTAGTAATAAAAAGAACCACTGCCATCTTCAAAAGTTGCAGATGGGGCTGTTAATTGAGTCATTCCGCTACACCATTCAGGTTGCTCGCAAAAGTAATTGAGATAAAATCCGGGGGCAGTATTCTGCCCATCCGTAATAAATTCAATAAATACCTTATTTCCGTTCGATACAATCGGATCGGGAAGAGTATTTCCACTGAGTTCAGCCAGGAGAGGAGCCGTGTTATCTTCTCCGTCATAAATGCTCAAGCGGTCACCGTCATTATAAATATCAAAACGTTTCATAGTGATGGTGATGTTAGTAACAGAATCTTCCTCTGTTTGCGGATCAATTAGCCATGAGGCCTGGGTGTTGTTCAGGTAATTATGAATTGGCCCGCTGCCATCGGTAATCGAACCCTCAAAACTCAAACAAGTATCCATTCCCGAACAGTACTGCGGATAAGTGAACTGCAAAGAATCCGGATAAAGGTTCGGGATAATTTCCTGGTCATAATTAAATCCCTGGATATTGTCGATGGTATAATAGCCATTGCTTTGGCCACCCCAGCCCAGGTTAAAATGGTAATAATCCTCATCCTGGTAACCGTCGCAAACAAAAGCATGGCCCGCTCCGGAAGTAGGGTTCCCTGCATAATAAATCGGAAAATGAGTATCAAGCGTATTCATTAATAAGGTTTTCCATTCTTCAACTGACATGTTATCCCTGTAATACCAGTCTTCGGGTAAAAACTTTAAAAAATAACCAGTGGAATCAGATGTCGTAGGAGCAGAACCTCCGGGTGCAAAATTCATGTGAAATGCAACCGCAATATGGTACGAATATTCAGCAATAGCAAGATTAACGGTAGTCGGATGATCAACCATCCCATTATAACAGTACCAGGTATTCTCGAAATCGGCAGACTGTATACAATATTCAGGATGTGACATGGGAATATAAGATGTATAACCTTGACCATGATCCGGCCATCTCCAATAATACGTAATTTGAGCTATGGCAGTAGCTACGCATCCAACCCAGGTATGACCACCCGAACCTCCCGCGGGTGTTTCGGGGCAATAGTAATTATAAGGCCAACCCTGGTCCCATTCAGTGGTAAGCAGTGGCTCAACAGCTTTGCTGCTCTTCACTGGTTTGTTTAATTCAAAACCATCATTTAAATAATAAGCCCACTGGTCAGCTGTTTTAATTTCAGGTGTTAGCTTTTTTTGTCTTACATAACGAACCTGTTCTTCAAATTGGCCGAACCACCATTTAACATTAGGTGGTTGGTTATCTGCAACAAAATTGTGTTTAAAGGAATAGCCCAAAACCGGGCTCAGGCAATCGTCAGCAGGAACAATTACAAATCCGCCTTTATTCACATGGAAAACATAATAAAAGTTTTGGATTCCATCAGTTTTGGTATGAACCGATTGGATGGTTAATTGATCATACATTATCTGCCCTTCAAACTGCATGTATTTCTCAAAGTAGAAATTCAAGGCAACTTTTTTGGCTTGTTGAATAGTTACATTTCCAGCAA
>JABMQB010000946.1 GCA_013203525.1 Mariniphaga sp. | reverse complement strand
TCGCGACCCTCGGCGTGACAGGCCGATATTCTAACCAACTGAACTACGCCACCATTATTTTTTTGAACTTATAAATACCTTTTTTCTAAGGTGATGCAAATATAAACTTTCTTTTTTTTTCTGCAATAGCTAATTGAAAAAAAACATGAATGTTTTTTGTTATTTAAACAAACTGATTTCTTTATCTTACTTCGAAAAAACTAAAGTGTACATTTCCGTAATTTCTTACCTCCTTAAACTCTTTTAGGCTTGCAAAATTTAACTCTTTTGGGTGCTCAAGGATAAAGGTTGATTCAGGTTTGAGAATTTCTGATGAAAAAATTAATTTTGGAATATCCTTTAGTTCTTTCAAATTATAGGGAGGATCGGCAAATACCAGGTCAAATTTTTGCTGGCTGTTTCTAAGATACCTGAATACATTCGCTTTTAAAGGGGTAATACTTTTTAATTGCAGGCTGTTAATTGTTTGAAGGATAAATTTAAAATGGATTGAATCTGATTCTACCAAGGTAATATGATTACTTCCCCTGCTTGCAAATTCAAAACTTATACTACCTGTGCCCGAAAAAAGGTCAAGCACTTCTAATTCTTCAAAATTAAAACGGTTGGTTAAAATATTGAAAAGTCCTTCTTTGGCCATATCGGTGGTTGGCCGGGCCCTGAAATTTTTTCCGGGTTTGAAAATACGCCCTTTATATTTTCCCCCAACAATCCTCATCCTTCAGGATTTATAACGGTCGTAAACATATGAGGGGGAAACTTTGAAAAGGTATAACTGTATTGATACCCTCTGGCAAGTTTCAGGAAGTCAACTTTGCTGAAATGTTTTTTCATAAATTCAATTAAATGTGAGTCTTCAGTAATTTCTCCCGTTAGATAAACCGGTGTTTCCTGCAAACTTATTCCTTCCGATTTTAAAATATGAAGCAAATAATATATAAAATCCATATTATTTGTATACCGATAACTATTAATAAAAGCAAGCTTTTCTCTTTTGGTTATAAGAATTGTAAAAAAGCGTTTACTAACCGAAACCAATGATATAACCTTTTCCGGTTTTATTTTTTGAGAAATAATTCTTGACAGTACTTTTGTTTGATGAAAAACTTCGGGTTTTTTAAAATGAGTATTTAAGAAATCAAAGGTTTTGTTTGGTATGCCAAAAATAATATTTGTTTTGAAATGGCCAACTGAAATTGATTTAACTGATTCATCCTCAATGAAGTTATGATTAAAGTTGAAAACCTCTTTATTATCAGGTAATGTTAAAGAATTGGGTATTATAGTAAACCTTGGCGAGGCATAGCTAATTAATATCTTCTTGTATCTTTTGTTAAGAGCTTCTTCGTTTTCAATTATTTCTTTAACTTTTTTTGAAAGGAATGTGTCATTACTTAATAAAAATGGAAAGTGTTTAAAAACGAGGTGTTTTTTTCTAATATCATCGAGGATACAAAAAGAAAATCCATCCAGGCTTACCTGAATGGATAATTTATATTCCGTTGTAAAATTCGGATCAAAAGTTTCGTCAATACAGTTTAACTCATACATCGAAATTACTCCCAGTTTCCTGCATTGTTACTTGCTTCGGTTAGCGAACCTACAGAAAGCCCCGGGTACTTTCCCTGAACCCTCTTTTCATCATTCAGATTAATAATTAGCTGTTCATCAAGCCCATTCAGGATATTATTATTATGCGCTTTCGCTTGAAAAATTGGAACTTGAATTCCTGATCCGGTCGTAAAAATAGTAGCTCCTAAATGAAATTCAATATTTCCTTCAATATTAGGGATATATTTTAAATCATCAACCGGGTAATCTTTCGAAAATAGTGAAGTAAGAACACTTTCCCTGCTTGTATCCCTGATAATTAGCCCTAATCTTAATGCTTTCTTTTCGTTAAGTCCTGCATCAATCATACTATCGGTAACAGCTCCTTTTCTAAATACCATTTTTACAGAATCGTATTTAATAAAATTAATTAATGTATCCCAACTCCCGGTATATTTGCCATAAACATTTTTATATTCAACCTGAGCTTTACGGATATCTTTTAACTTAGCAATTACTACATCATATTTCTCGGTTTTTGCTTTTTCAAAGTCAAGTGGATTTTGAATGCTTTTATAAATTAAAAATGCAAATGCCAGTGCTGCAACAAAAAGGATAATCTGAATTATTGTTCTCATTGTATAATATTTAATAAGTTTGTTTCGATAGCATGCAAATTTAAGAAAAAAAATAAATTACTTTCGTTTAAGTAATATTAATTTAGCCCCTATGATTAAAAATCACATTCAGTCAGTATTATCCAATGAACTTGGTTTTATCCCAACCGAAAGCCAGGCCAAACTCCTCAAAAAACTTGCCGAATTTATCACTTCACCTGAAGAGGATGAAATTTTTATTTTAAAAGGGTACGCTGGTACCGGAAAAACATCGATGGTTGCATTGGTAGTAAGGGCTCTTTTGAAGTTTAAAATTAAAAGTGTTTTGTTGGCTCCAACCGGACGAGCGGCTAAAGTTCTGGCTGGTTATACAGCCAGCCCGGCATATACAATTCATAAAAAAATTTACCGGCAAAAATCTTCGTCTGATGGATTAGGAAAATTTGTTCTTGATAAAAACCTTCATAAAAATACTTATTTTATTGTCGATGAAGCTTCAATGATTTCAAATCAATCCTCTGAAACCAGTAACTTCGGATCGGGCCGGTTGCTCGATGATTTGGTTGAATATGTATATTCAGGCGAAAACTGCAGGTTAATTGTTGTTGGCGACACTGCGCAGTTACCTCCTGTTGGTTTGAATATCAGCCCTGCGCTTGAAATATTTGAATTAGAACAATATGGCTTTGGGGCCGATGAAACTTTATTAACCGAAGTGGTTCGCCAATCTGAAGAATCGGGGATTTTGGTGAATGCTACTTTTATCAGGCAACGAATAAGTACGGAATCCGAACTAACCGGATACTTTCCAATTAAATTAAAAGAATTTGATGATATTGAACGCATTTCAGGAGGAGAACTTATAGAGAAGATTTCGGAATGCTACGACAAATATGGAATATTTGAAACTGCTGTGATCACTCGTTCAAATAAACGTGCAAACCTTTTTAATAAAGGTGTAAGAAATACAATACTTTTTAGGGAAGATGAAATTAACAAAGGAGATTTGTTGATGGTGGTTAAGAATAATTATTTCTGGATGGGAGATAATGAAGAAATGGATTTTATTGCTAATGGCGATATTGCTGAAATAGAATCGATTTATGGCTATGAAGAATTGTATGGTTTCAGGTTTGCTGATGTCCGCTTAAGGTTTGTTGATTATAAAGATGTGGAGTTTGACTGCAAAATTTTTCTTGAGACCATTAATCTGGAAAGTGCTTCTTTTACTCTTGAAGATTCTCGAAAATTGTATCATGCTGTAAGTGAGGATTACATTGATATAAAAAATAAACGGAAACGATGGGAGAAAATTAAGGAGAATCCATATTTTAATGCTTTACAGGTTAAGTTTGCATATGCTGTTACATGCCATAAAGCTCAGGGAGGCCAATGGAAAGCTGTTTTTATCGATCAGGGATATTTAACTGAAGATATGATTAATACTGAATATCTGAGGTGGTTATACACAGCATTTACACGGCCTACAGAAAAACTATTCCTGGTGAATTTTGATAAAGGTTTTTTTGAAGATAGTGATGATGATAACCTTATTTGATTTTAAACGTTTTTCCTTCGGTTGCAAGGAAAGTTTCGGGGAAAACTGATTTTGCCTCTTTCAAAAATCCTTCCGGCTTTTTATATCGGTTTGAAAAATGGCCGATTAGGAGTTTTTTTACATTTGCTTTTTTTGCAATAGTTGCTGCTTGTTGGGCTGTAGAGTGCATAGTCTTTTCTGCAAGTTCTTTTTTATTATTCTGAAATGTTGATTCGTGGTATAATAAGTTAACATTTTTCACAATATTAATTACAGGTTCGTAGTATGCTGTATCGGTACAAAAGGCATACGATCGAGGTTCTTTTGGAGGTGTAGTTAAATCACTGTGTTTAATTGTTTCACTATTTTCAGTTGAAAAATTGGCACCTTCTTTAATCACCTGAATATTTTTAATAGGTATCTGATATTTTTCAATTAATTCTTTTTTAATATTTGGAAGTTTTTGTTTTTCTTCAAATAAAAAACCACATGTAGGGATAGAATGTTTTACAGGAAATGAAGTAACTGTTATTTGTTCATCTTCTAATAAAATCTGTGGTTTCTTAAAATTTAAGGGATGAAAAATGATAGCAAATGCCATTTCACTTTTCATAAATTCAAGTTGTCCTTTTATAAGTGTTTTTATTTCTGAATGGGCATAAATATGAATATCATTTTTATTTCCCAGTAACGATAATGTTGAGATTAAACCCACTAATCCAAAGTAATGGTCGCCATGTAGGTGTGAAATAAAAATGTGGTTAAAACGTGCTAATTTAAATTTTAACCTTCTCATTTGAATTTGTGTCCCTTCGCCGCAATCAATTAAAAAAAACCGCTCATGTACATTTAGTACCTGAGCGGTTGGATATTTTTCAGAAGTAGGTATTGCTGAACTACTTCCCAATATGGTTAATTCAAATGGCATATTATTGCCTTGAACCTATTAAAGGTTTTCCTTTTTTATTAATAGTTCTTCAGCTTCTTCTACTGTATTTGTAATCAATAATACTGTATGAAGCATGGATATCCTTACCAGGTTTTCCACATCAGGCTGAAGGCTGCTTAATATAAATGTACCAATTGCATCCTCGCAAAGCCTGTTGGCAACAAGAACAGCACGAAGGCCTGATGAGTCGCAATATGAACAAGCCGACAAGTCAAGAATGATATTCTTTTCACCCTTACTGTTTATAAATACTAATTCCGATTTAAGTTCAGGCGCATTTGTTGTATCAAGCCTTTCCACTAAAACCTTTACAAGGGTATAATTATCATTATTAACAATCTCGAAAGCCATAAGTCAATATACGAAATTCTGATTTAAAATTCAATTATTTATCTGTGTCCTTTTTCGTTTCTAATTTTTCTGCAGCTTTCTTAATGTCTTTTTTTTCATTCGCTAGCATTTGTGATTTTAATGCAGCCAATTCAGAAATATCACCAAGAGTTGTTTTTTCCATGTTCTCAATGGCTGGTTTCATTGTTTTTTTGGCTGGTTTTCCCTGAACTTTTTTCTTAGAATATTCTTCAGCTTTTTTCAGGTCTTCGTAAATGCGCGAATGTGAAACAATAATTCTTTTTGCAGATTTATTAAACTCAATAACTTTAAACTCAAGTTTGTCATCGAGCTTAATTTTACCACCGTCTTCTTTAACCAGGTGGCGAGGAGTAGCAAATCCTTCAACTCCATAAGGT
>JABMQB010000011.1 GCA_013203525.1 Mariniphaga sp. | reverse complement strand
ATAATAACCGATAAATGTATTGGTTCAGTTGGCGATGTGAGAACTGTTGTACTTGCCAGCCAGGTTCCGTTAAACGAAATAGACACAATTTTAATGGATTACCAATCACGCACTTCAGTTCTTCTTGCAAAAGTACTGGCTAAATTCTATTGGAAAAAATCATTTCGCTGGGATAATACCTTTTCGGGTTTTGAGAATAAATTAATTGAAGGGAATACTGCAGGTGTGGTAATTGGCGACAGGGTTTTTGATATCGAAAAAAAATATAAATATATTTACGACCTTAGTAAGGAATGGTTCAGGTTTAGTGGATTACCCTTTGTTTTTGCTGTGTGGGCTGCCAATAAACCAATAAATTCCAATTTTCAGGAAAGTTTTAGTAATGCACTTGGATTGGGTTTGGATAACATTAGGGAAGTGAGTTCTCAGGAACAAGACCGATATCCCGGAATTGATATTTTTACGTATCTTACCGGCAACATTCAATTTGTATTGAATGATCAGATGAATAAGGGATTGCAGTTATTTTTGGAAATGGCAAAAAAACTTGAACCGGTTGAATTAATCTAATTAAACGATGAAGAATTTTCTGTTTTTAATACTTTTTATAGGATTCATTCCTGTTTTCGGGCAGAATGCAGATCCTGAAGAAAAGCTGGTATATAAACTGGATATTAAGCAGGAAATTACTAAAGCAACCTGGCGTCAGGTTAAGCAGGCATTTGAACAGGCCGATTCCTTAGGAGCCGATGTTTTTCTGATACATATGAATACATATGGAGGCGTTGTTACCGATGCCGATTCGATCCGTACCAAAATCCTGGCCAGTGAAATTCCGGTTTATGTTTTTGTTGATAATAATGCTGCTTCAGCTGGAGCCTTAATCAGTATTGCCTGCGACAGTATTTATATGCGCCCGGGAGCCAGTATTGGTGCTGCAACTGTAGTTAACCAAACTGGTGAGGCAATGCCCGACAAGTACCAGTCGTATATGCGCTCAACAATGAGAGCAACAGCCGAAGCTCATGGAAAAGACACTATTATTACCGCTACTGATACAATATACAAATGGAGACGTGATCCTTCAATTGCAGAAGCAATGGTTGATCAACGTATTTATGTTGAAGGAGTTTCTGATACTGGGAAGGTTCTAACATTTACACCCCTTGAAGCAATTGAACATGGGTTTTGCGAGGGTATCGCCGAAAATATACCTGAGGTGCTAGAAAAAACAGGAGTAAAAAAATATAAAATAGTTGAATATCAATTAACCTGGCTTGAAAGAATAATTGGATTCCTTGTTAATCCGGTTGTTTCTGGTTTGCTGATAATGGCAATTATCGGAGGTATTTATTTTGAACTACAATCGCCGGGAATAGGATTCCCTCTTGGATTAGCTATTCTTGCGGCCGTACTTTATTTTGCGCCACTTTATCTCGAAGGGCTAGCTGCAAATTGGGAAATCCTTGTTTTTATTGTCGGACTAATTCTGATTGCAGTTGAAATTTTTATTATACCCGGTTTTGGAATTGCAGGGGGACTTGGGATACTATTTGTTTTTTCAGGGCTGGTACTCAGTTTGCTTGGTAATGTTAATTTCAATTTTGAAGGAGTTGATTCATCACGCATCGGAATTGCTCTTGTAACTGTAATGATGGCAACATTTGCAGGTTTTATTTTAGCTCTTTATCTGAGTAATAAACTTTTTACAGCACAATCTGGGATATTCAGAAATCTTTCTCTAAAAACAGTTGAAAATGTAGATGATGGATTTGTTAGTATTGAAACATCCATGCTTTTATTAAAAGGAAAAACGGGAGTTGCAAAAACTGTTCTTCGCCCTTCAGGAAAAGTATTAATCGAAAATGAAACCTACGATGCAATGGCCGAAAATGGGTATATCGAAAAGGATGATCCAATAATTGTAACTAAGATTGAAGCGACGCAGGTTTATGTAGAAAAAATCGAAAATTAATTCAATGTCCTTTTTTCAGTTTCCAAAAACTATATAACTTTCTAATTATAATATGTAACAAATTCTTTATAGTTATTTCTAAATTGCGCCACGTTTAGAACAACCATATTGTTAAGTTGTTTTAGTTGAAAAGGTTTGCGATGATTGAATTTATTGAAGAATATTTTGCCGAGCTTTGGTTCCTCCTTCTTGAGATGGCACCATGGCTTTTACTAGGATTAGTTTTTGCCGGTTTGCTAAAGGTATATTTCCCGCAAAAACATATTGATAAATATTTAGGAAAGCGCAATTTCAAATCGGCATTAAACGCATCACTTCTTGGAATTCCAATGCCTCTTTGTTCTTGTGGAGTAATACCCACTGGAATTTCATTTTATAAGAACGGAGCTTCAAAAGGGGCGACCAATTCATTCCTGATTTCAACACCTCAAACCGGTGTAGATTCGATTTTTGCTACTTACTCAATGCTCGGTTGGCCCTTTGCAATACTTCGGCCATTAGTTGCATTTTTCACAGGTGTTGTTGGAGGAGTTTTAACAAACTGGTTTATAAAAGAAGAACCGGTAGCCAATTCGATGTTTGGTAATTTAAAAATCGATACGGTTTCATTAGGTAAGGAAGAAAGTTCATGCGAAGATGATGCTTGTGATTGTTCTAAACCAAAACAGGATAATCGTCATTCGTTAATAAGAGCTACCGATTATGCATTTGTTGAATTACTTCAGGATATTGGGAAATGGTTAATCATAGGATTTTTGGTTGCAGCCTTAATTTCTGTTATTCTCCCGGATGACTTTTTTAGTTCGTTTCAAGGATTTGGATTAATCGAAATCCTGGTAGTGCTTGCAGCTTCTATTCCAATTTATATTTGTGCAACCGGATCTATTCCAATTGCCGCAGTACTCTTACTTAAAGGTGTTTCACCAGGTGCCGCTTTAGTTTTCTTAATGGCTGGCCCGGCTACTAATGTAGCAACCATGACAGTACTTGGAAAAACAATGGGACGAAAATCATTAATGATTTATCTGGCTACAATAACCATTGGCGCTGTAATATTTGGACTTCTTACCAATTGGCTAATTCCTACCGATTTAATTTTAAAACACGTTATTCATATCCATGGAGAAGGTCATGAAATGTTGCCTTTCTGGTTACAGCTTTCTGCAACAATTTTATTAGTTGGGTCATTAGTATTGGGATATTTTGCAGGAAGAATTAAAAAATCAGTAAAACTAAAAGGTGATATTTTGGAAACTGTTGTTGTTGAAGGAATGACCTGCTCACATTGTGAAACAAGTGTTCAAAATAATTTATTAAAAATAAAAGGAATTACAAATGTTGTTGCTGATAACCGAGCCGGGAGTGTTCAAATTTCGGGTACAAATATCAATTTGAAAGAAATCAGTAAAATTGTTAATGGATTAGGATATAAATTTAAGGGTAGGAAGGATTTGTAGAATAAATAGATCTAATCTTTTTTATTTCTCAGGTTAACGATTCTTTTTATCACAACACCGAAATTATTAGGTACATCAACCTGGCTTTTATACATTTGGTTAAACTTTAAAACAAATAAAAATGAAAGCCAGGATTTTTTCAATTTTACTAATTATAACTCTCTTCTTTTCAGGGTGTGTCGTTTTCTCTTTTTACCCTTTATATACCGAAAAAGACCTTTTTGAAAACGACTTATTATTAGGAGAATGGAATGATGATGATGAAACTATATGGGAGTTTAAGCATCCACTTTCTGATAAAAACGATCCGGAATCAGCAGATAAAACTTCCTACACATTGACGTTTCATAATGAGGATTCTGATAAACCCGAGTATGCAACATTTGATGTTAAAATAATAAAACTCAATAATTATTATTTTCTCGATTTCTATTTAAATGAATATTGGGAAAGTGATGATTTCGATTTGGCACAATTCCATCTTGTTCCGGTACACACTTTCGCAAAGGTTGAATTTAAGGATGATGAAATAAAAATTAACTGGTTTGACCAGGACTGGTTAGAAAAACTTATCAAACAAAATAAGATAAGGATTCATCATGAAAAAAACGATGATTTTATATTACTTACAGCAAAACCTCAGGAATTACAAAAGTTTGTTACAAAATATGTAAATTCCGATGAAGCTTTTGAAAATGGATTGGACGTAGAATTAGTACGTAAATAGGTGATAAAAAAAATACTAAATATACTTGATCAGATTGCCAGGAACAGGGTGTTACAACACGTCCTGTTTTGGGCATTATCATTTCTTGTATTGCTTAACATTCTTAAGGTTTCAGCTGATATACAATCCATCGATTATATATATGCAATTTTTTTCCATATACCCATTTTACTGGCCGTATATATCAACCTCTTTTTTCTTATCCCGCTTTTTCTTGAGAAAAGAAAATTTGTTATATATGGCTTATTGATTGCTGCAACCCTGTCGTTGGGTTGGTTGTTTTACGATTTTCTTTTTGCCCAATGGATCGATTATATTTTCCCAGGGTATTATTTTATTGCCTATTACAATTTTTGGGATATCGCACTCTATCTTTCAGTTTATATGGTTACCACCAGCCTGTTTAAACTTGCCCGTGGGTGGTTCCGGCTTCAGGAAATACAAAAGGAAAAAACTCTTACCGAGCTAAAAGCATTAAAATCGCAGGTAAATCCACACTTCCTTTTTAATTCGTTGAACAGCATATTTAGCCTGGCACGTAAATCATCGCCGATTTTACCCGATGTTATTTTAAAACTCAGCGGACTAATGCGCTATGTAATTTACGAAACCGATGTGGAAATGATTTCGCTTAAAAAAGAAATTGAAATTTTAAAAGATTATATCGAATTGCAAAAATTAAGAAGTAGTGATTCGGAAAATATTAACCTGGAAATTGTTGGTGAAGTTGAAGACCATAAAATAGCTCCTTTGCTTTTCCTGCCATTTGTCGAAAATAGTTTTAAACACGGAATTAAGGGTGGTGTTAAGGATACGTTTATAAAAATCAGGTTTGAGATAACCGGTGGTGTGCTCAACTTTGAAATTGAGAATAATGCGGGAAATTCCGCAGATATTCACGACGATGGATTTAAAGGAATTGGCATTCAGAATGTAAAAAAGAGGCTCAACCTGATTTACCCCAATTCCCATATTTTAAAAATTTCAGAGACTGATGAACGGTTTAAAGTATTAGTACAGGTTCAGTTGATTTGAGTAATTCAATATTTTGAAAAAAAACCTAATGACAATAAAATGTTTAATAGTTGATGATGAACCACTTGCACAGGATGTGTTAAAAGATTATGTGGAAGCATGTCCTGAGCTTAAATTAGTAAAAGTTTGCAATGATGCATTGGAGGCAGGGGAAATTATGCGGAATGAAACCATCGACTTGCTTTTTCTTGATATAAATATGCCCCGGTTAACCGGAATAAATTTTGTAAAAAGCCTAAGCCATATTCCCCTGTTTATATTTATTACCGCTTACCCTGAATTTGCCATCGAAGGATTTGAAGTTGATGCTGTTGATTATTTGCTAAAACCAGTCCCGTTTGAACGATTTCGCAAAGCTGTTAACCGTGCAATCAAACGTATGGAAGATAAGAAGGATATTACTACTTCCGGTTTGGGTCATATTCTCGTTAAAGCCGACCGAAAAAATTACAGAGTCGAATTTGACAAGTTACTTTTCCTGGAAGCCATGGGCGATTATGTACGGTTTTACCTCGATGATAAAAAACTTATGGTTCATGGAACATTAAAAGATATTCTGAACAAACTTCCCGAAAAACAGTTTTTCAGGATTCATAAATCATACGTTGTAAATATCCGGAAAGTAAGTTATATCGAGGGCAACATGGTAAAACTTAGCGATGAAAAGATTCCTGTAAGTTTGACCTATAGGGAGGAATTTTTTAAGGAATTGAATAAAAGTAATTAACTGCTTCAAATTTATTTTCAGTATCTTTAAGAAGTAGAGTAGAGCCTGATAGTCTACTCAAAATTTACTATCCATAAAGATAATAATTAAGAATAAGCTATCAGCGCCCCCTTCATCAAACCGTACGTGAACTTCTCGCTCATACGGCTT
>JABMQB010000092.1 GCA_013203525.1 Mariniphaga sp. | reverse complement strand
GGATGAAATTGCGATAAATGTTCGCCGCCGGTTTCTCCAGAGGTTTCTCCAGGCAAGTTTTAAATTTGTATTCATTATTAATGACTGATTTATTGATTTACTGAATGACTGATTTTATTTCGTATTTTTTCTGGCAGATGCCATTATTTTTAGAATCTCCAGGCTTTCTTTATGAAGCCTTATGGTTTCTGGATTATTACTGATTTCGGAATGAATAAGAATATCAAGCCACATTTCTGTTTCATCAGCTTCTTCGACAACAATACTAAGTTTGCTAAAGAATTCCGCTTTTGAGCGAGCTCTGTTTGCAGCTCTATAATTTGCATAAATAGAACTGCCTGATCGAAGAAGTTGTTTTGTTATAATATTGGATTCCTTTGAATAAGGTATTTCCTGACACAATTTGATTAATTCTAAAACGAATTTTCGTAATCGTAATTTTAATTCTTCTCTGAATTTTATTTTATCATTTAATTCCATAACTAAGATTTAAATGTTTAAGATTATGATTTCAGTCTTTCAATAACTCAATCCTTCAGTCCTTATCTAATTCGTTTCATATTTTGCTGTGAGAAGAATGATTCATCTGTCTTCATATTAAACTTCATATTTTCAAAAATCAGGATTGTTTTATGACCCTCTTCATCGGCCGGGATCATTTCTAATCGTGTTGGCATTAAACGGTCATCCATCTTTTTAATATCTGTTAATATTTCAGTGTTTACCAGATATCCATCTTCGTCGTAATATTCAGCTTTTAACCAATGAAGTTCATCCTTTGAAATCCACATAAAAATTTTCCCCCACACTACAGGTGCATCATCATGCGGAATTAATTCAGCTTTGTAGCAATCAAATCCATCGAAAGTTTCTTCACCAAGTAGATTATGTGTATAATCTTTTACCAGAGAAGATTCTTTAACCAGGTCGTCGTTATTAAAATCAGAGCCCATCCACGACTGCATCATCATTGATGGAGGTATTTTTATCATCCGTTGGATATTTGGTACCCAATTCCACATTTCCTTATGGCGTTTCAAAAAAACCTGCCCTTTCTCTTTGGCTGGTGCGGTAATGTAAATCAAGGAAAAATCGTTACCAAGGGTCCAGTTTTTCATCGAAACTGTTCGTGTCCAGGTTGGGCGTTCAATAATCATTGTAAGTTCTCCCTGGCTTGAATTACCACGGAATTTTTCATCGGCTTGCCTTACTATTTCTTTTATATCCTGAGCTGATGCTACTCCGGTTACTATTGCTAATAGAAATAATAGAATATTTTTCTTCATAACTTTGAGGTTGAATTGTTTTCTGTACTGATTAATCGTGATATTGAATTTATAACTTTTTCTTCCATAATTTTCATTGGAAAAACTTCGGGGGCAACAATTAAATAAAGGAAAGCACCTTCGAGCATTGCACTTAAAACCATTAAATCACCTTCAGGATCGATACTGCCTTGAGATTTTAAAAAACTAAATAGCATTTGGAACATGGGGGCACCCTTTTCAGCATAATCTTTTGAAAAATTATCGGAAACTGAAGGTTGTAATAATAATGAAAAGAATAATTTCCAGTGTTTTAGGTTTTCCCGAAGGAGCCTGAAATTTTCCCGAATAAAATGGATGAATTCTTCTTCGGTTAATACACTATCGTGGTTTAAATCAAAACTTTCGAAGATACTATCAAAACCATGGGTAATGAGTTTATCAAGAATTTCTTTTTTGCTTTCAAAATAGTTATAAGTGAGACCTTTTGAAATTCCTGCTTTTTTCGCAATCTGGCTAATTGATGTTGCATGGTAACCATTTTCAGCAAACAGTTCCAAGGCAGTTTCCATAATAAGTTCCTTTTTTTCCTGTCTTATCCTATCAAATTGTTTTGAAGTACGTGGTGACATAAATTAGTTCTTGACTGAACGGTTGGTCAAAAATAATGCCTCTTTTTAGAAATACAATATTTTTTGTGTTAAATAAATGTTAAGAATGACCAATCGGTCATTTTAGTATTAGTAATGAAAGGAACCAACAACATAAAAAAGGTAATGATAAAATTGTATTAATTTTTCAGTTCCATTTCATGATATAGGTGAAGATCAATTATCTTTATTGATCTTTTAAAAAAAATCAGCTATATGAATACCGATAGACGCAATTTTATTAAAAAGTCGGCAATTGCCGCCGCCGCCATTAGTTCTACTCCCGCTTTTCTAAATGCTTGTGCTTCACCCAACGAGAAAGTAACTGTAGCTTTGATTGGCTGCAGAGGGATGGGTTTTAGTAATTTGCAGGCATTTATTAAGGAGGATAATGTTGAATGTGTTGCTTTATGCGATATTGATTCCGAAATATTGGAATCAAGGGCAGCGGAAGTTGAAAACCTGATTCAAAAACGTCCGTTAGTGTATAATGATTTTCGTGATGTTTTAGATAACCCAGATATTAATGCAGTAATAATTGGTACGCCAGACCATTGGCATGCATTGATGATGATTATGGCACTTGAAGCCGGCAAACATGTTTATGTTGAAAAACCCATGGGGCATAGCATTGAGGAGTGTAATACCATGGTTAAAGCTGCTGCTAAATATCCCGATTTGGTTGTTCAGGTTGGAATGTGGCAGCGAAGTTCACAACATTGGTTTGATGCATCGGAAGTTGTAAAATCGGGTGAACTGGGTGATGTGAAACTTGTAAAAGCCTGGATTTATAAAGGATATGACGAACCTTATGCAGTTAAGGTCGATTCAGAAGCACCAAATTCTGTAGATTATAATATGTGGTTAGGGCCTGCTT
>JABMQB010000945.1 GCA_013203525.1 Mariniphaga sp. | reverse complement strand
TATGTTAATAAAAATGGTAAAGTACTTATAAGTTATCAATTAAAAGCAGATCAAAAAACTACTCATAAATTTAATTTTATATATTTTGATCATAGGGAAGGATAAAATGGAATATTATAACAATCAAAACGTTATATTAATACTATTAATTTTTGTATTAGCATTTGCTATGTTTTTTATTATGATTAACTCTTTAATAGCGACAGAAAACATATGTTTAGAACTTATACAAGAATTAAAATTAAAAGATGCAGCAATTGATAGTTTACAAATAGAATTAGATAAGTATCTTGCAATAAAACAAAAAATTGATTGACTGGCTACATATAGTTTTAATTCATATAAATTAGCCGGTGCAATACATAATTATTCAATTCAATATAATTTAGAAGCTAATTTATTAATTAGTATTGCATATATTGAAAGTAGATTCCAACGGCACGCAATTTCAAGCGTAGGATGTTTAAGTTATTTTCAAATCAATTCAAAAGCACATTCAATAGATTATACTCGAATTCATGAAGAATATTATAATACACGCTGGGGCAGTATGATATTGGTTGACCAACTTCATAAGTATGATAATAATGAGCTGTTAGCATTAAATGGCTATAATGGTTGGGCTAGTTATAAAAATCCATACGCCAACAATGTGTTGAAAATAAAACGCCGTTTAGACAAAATATAATTTACAAATAAAACTTAACAACATTATATATATGTATAAAATCAAAGGACAGAAAAATGAAAGAAACACAAAAGCCGTGCCAAGCATGTGGCACGATAAGAAAATTAGAAGACTTAGTAGTATGCAAAAAAGATTTGTCGCCATTATATAGAATGGCAGATGGCAGGTTTATTATTGACTATTGGTACTGCAAAGATAATCCAAAATGTTTGAAACTTTCTGAACGATTTAAAACAATTAAAGATTAAGGAGAAATAAAAACTTATGTATGATTTAGATATCGAAGAAATATTAGATTTACTACGAACAGCATATCTAGAAGAAGAATGAATAACTATTAATGATGTTATTGATATGATTCAAAAACATTTAAACGAAATTGAAAACGAAAAAATAAAAGAAGAATGAAATTAAAATTTGGCTTTTAAAGAAAAATACTTATATTATTATTAATAAGATAAAATAAAAAAAAAAGAGGTTAATTAAAAATGACACCAGAAGAAATTAAAAAAAATTATGACAAATTAGAGATGTACTCTAAACATATGTTTACTCCTGAACGCCATAAAAAAGTAATGGCAATGTTTAAACATTTTGAACATAGGATGATTGTATCACCAGCATCGTCTAGAAAAGAATATCATAACGCATGGCCGGGTGGATGGCTAACACATACTGTAGAAGTAATTGAAAATGCTGCTAAGCTTTATAAAGTATGGCTTGAATTAGATGCTGCAGGAGGATTCACGTTAAATGAAATAATCTTTGCAGCAATGTTTCATGATTGGGGAAAATTAGGTGATATGAAACACTCATACTATGTTCCACAAAAATCAGAATGGCATAAAAAAAGAGGAATGATGTACACATTTAATCCTAAATTAGTAGGATATATGAAAGTGCCAGTTAGATCTTTATATTTATTACAAGAATTTGACATTAAAGTGACTAAATCTGAATACTTGGGAGTTATGCTGGCTGATGGTATGTTCGACGAAATTAATAAAGCATATTTTAACAACATGGAAAATAATTTACCATTAATAATTCATCATGCAGATCATATGACAACGCGCATTGAAAAAGAAAGATTAACAAAAAATAATGAAGACACAGCTGATAGCTTCAAAAATTTATTTAAAGGAGCTTAGAAAATGGATCCAGCAATAATTATTGGAATATTAATTGCATTATTAGGTATAGCTATTTATATAATTCAAAATTTATATAAAAAAATACAAATGCATGAGGCTCATGCATTAAATCTAAATGCTTCATTATTAAAAATATTAAAAACATTACGTAAAATAGATCAAAAAGAAATGTTTGAAAAAGATGATGAAGTTGGACTACTTTGGGAACAAATTAAAGCTGCACTTATAGAGCTCGAGGCATATATACTTGACTAAAAAAGAAAATTTAAAAAAGAAAGCCCTTGCGGTTAAAAAAAAGAAAAAAACTGGAAGATATTACTTTACTTCTGAGACAGAGCAAGCGATTGTTGATTATAACCATATGGATCCGGTGAAAGATTATTATAAAAGGAATATTTTATATGAAAAAAAAATCTATTATCCATTACATAAAATGTCTGAAAATTTAATTCATACTTTTAAGTTTTATTATTTCGACGTACCATCTACTGATGTGCAAAAACAAGTTACTGCATTTATGACAACAAAATTAAATAAATTTAATCCAGAGAGTGGCAAAGCTTTTTCATACTTTAGTGTTGTAGGAAAAAACTGGCTTATTTATCATAATAACAAAAATTATGCAAAACAAAAAACACATCGTAGTAC
>JABMQB010000944.1 GCA_013203525.1 Mariniphaga sp. | reverse complement strand
GTTAACATATTACCTTCCAAATCGTATTTAAATGGGCCTAACATTGGTGATTTAGACAAACTGGTTAATATGGGGCTTGTTTCTTGTACTCTGGCGGATTCTTTCAAATCAGAAATACTATAATTTAAAGAGACGCCAGCGTTCATTTTTAGCCATGAGAATATGTTTAGCAGACTAACAAATCGTAGATTAACTCCCTGATAACCCGTTGTTTTTATAATTCCATTTCCACCAGTATATCCCAAAGATAATCCATAACGGGCAATTTCATCGCCACCTTTCACTTTAACATTGATATTGTTAAAATATGAGTTTTCAAATATTTTGTCCTGCCAATTGGTGTTATGTTGATAATCTATCCATCTTTCATCCACGCCTTCCACAAGAAACAAATTTGGATAATGATCCTCTTTAATATTTTCATTATATAAACCGGTTGAAAACAGCACTTCATTTACTAATGTTTTATGTTGCCCGGCATTTAATAATGGAATATGATTTGAAGGAGCCAATGAATAGCCACTCCTCAAATCAACTTCAATTGATGTTGTTGTTGCACTTGGATCTAATGTTTCAATTACTATTAATCCATTTGATGCTTTTGAACCGTATGCCGCCGTAATTGTGGGGTCTTTAACAATAGTTGTTTTTGAAATATCTAATGGACTAATTCCCAAAAGGGGATTATATGAAAATCCATCAAGATTTGACTGAAATACTGAATGAGGAGTAAGAATTATATCATCAACAATATAAAGTGGCTGATTTGTAGCATTTAATGAGTTTACTCCACGTAATAAAGTAACAGCACCGCTCCCAGGATCACCGGAACGATTTATGACATGCATTCCGGGAACCCTTCCCTGCATATGCTGGTCGACTGAAATAGCTGAAGTATGGTCAATTGTACTAACATCAAGATCAGAAAAGGAGGAAACTATATTTCGCCTTAACCTGTTTTGTTCAAGTAACAAAATTTCATCATCTCCCGAAATCAAATCCTCACCTGTCAAGTAAATTTTAATTTCACTTCTATTATTAAGGAATACTTTTTTCGATTTGTAAGCACTGGAAGGTGCAATAAATATCCAATCATTGGGTGATGTAGTAATAACTTCAAATTCACCTTTGCTATCAGTTAACACCGGAAGTTCAAATGATCCTTCAACACTCACAGATACATTGCTAACCGGGTCGTTATTTCCTGATACAACAACTCCCTTTACCATAAGGGTATCTTGAGCATTCACTGATAAAAAGTTTATTACCAGAAAGGATATTAACAATACAATCCTTTTACCAGATTTTAAGGTTAGTAAATTATTCATAACAATATCGATTTGCTTTATATTAGCATTGCCAGTAAACATTCCTTTAATTCGGGCAATTTCAATATATTTCCTGCTAAATTTATGAATTACAGATGCTTCCACATTTTTAATATAGCGGTAGATCAGATTTATTATATTGAATGGTTTTTTCATTCGTTATTATATGTTAATTATTTTTATCCCATATATAAGTGGGCCAATCCACCCAGCTTGTTTCCGGTACAAACTCTACATAGTCAATCACTAATCCTTTATTGAATACGAATCCTGGGCCAACATATTCAAATCGAATATTTGCCTGGCCATATTCCCAAATACTTTCCACCCAACAATCGAAATAATTAAACCTGCCCTCATTTCTTACACGATCACCATTCACACTAAAATAAAGGCCCTGAAATCTTAAATAATCGTAATAATCGATGGTTTTAACCAGTTCATCATTTACATAAACATTGTAAATCCCTCCAATATCCATATGAGTTCGCACAATCATTAAATATTTCCGCGGGAATAAACTCATTTTAGTTTTATAATCGAGTTCAAATTGTCCATTGTATGTCTTCGGGAAGTTTAACTTAATAATTGAATCATTCGACGCAGTAGTGATATATTCTTTTATCGGTTCAAAAGATGCATCACTTGTAACTGTAACATAATCTTTCCAACTATATTTATTTATTCCTGTTAATCTTAACAACCATTCTGCCTCATCTATAACAGAACCGGAATAAAGGCTATCCGGAATTTCAAACTCAGAGTAACTATAGGCATATCCGTTGCTACATAATACTTTATCAGAAGGTAAATAATTAATACCTACGCTATCTCCAAGTACATTTCTGAGTTTTACCGAATCATCTTCGTACTGCTTAAGAAATTCATATTCTTCTATCCTATTATCAAAAACACCTTGATATAATAAGTTAGGAATCAATACTTTTTCTTGCCAATCATAGGGAATATCATTATAATCGATAAAGGTGCCGCCAAGGTCTTCAGCCATTACTGTTAAAGCATTATTATATACATCGCCTACCGGAAATGCGATAGTGGCACTGGCAGACCTGAATTCATGCTTAACAGGAAAATATTCTATTTCAAACAAATTTACAATTTCAGAAACAGTATCATATACTGTATTTCCAAATTCATCAAATCCGGTCGGACGGCTTTTCTCCCTATCAAGAACAAGTGAATCCTGTTCGTCGATAAAACGTTTTAAAATTGGATTATTCGTTGCAATATATTCATACAAATTTGGCTTAGGAACAGCGACTTTGTTCATTTTGTAATACTTGCCATTTCTGTATAATGGGCTAACATAATCCATTTCAAATCCATCTAATTTGGTTACATTTCCATAACTTTCCAACAATGCATATTTTTCGCCAAGAGTTTGAATCAAACGCTGTCCGGAAACAATATTTGATTGAATAAACTGCTCTGAAATATGGTATTCAATTAAAGTTTTGTCAATAGTACCGGTATCAAGATATGCATTTAAAGCATCGTTATCGGGAATAAAAATTGTGTAAGAGTTATCAGTTAAAAATAATGAATCGTATTTAAATTGTTTAATTACATCCACAAAAGCTGATAACTCAGGATCTGCCTGAATAGCTTCCCAAACATTTTTATCTACCGTTTCGGGTTCTGTATTATAATGATCCTCCCAATATTTAGTACATCCCAATATTGAAAAAAACATTATTACTGTCAATATACTGATTTTGTATTTCATTCCTCAAAAAATTAATAAGGTTCAAATTGAATGTAATCCCACAAAAAACTACCAGGAATAAGGGCTTTAATTTCCACGATATGCTCCGAATATTTAATAAAATCAATTGTGCCTAATTCAATTCTGGCAAATGGATTACCAGCCGTTCCTCCAAATGAAAGATCAACTAATCCTCCTATTTTTTTACCATCAATAAAAACCTCAACAAGTGCATTGTTTCTATTAAAAGATTCAGCTCCCAGATAGACCGTATATTTACCTTGCACAATCTTAGGAATTATATAAGTCATTTCAAAATCACCACTAATCTGCAAATAGTCATCACTCCATGCAGTCCCGGATGCTTCCGCCATTTGAACAAAAAGTAAATCAGGTTCATCCCAAGTAATCCGATTTAAATCCGAATGATCTTCAATAATAAAACTACCAATTTCTTGTTTTAATTCATTTATATACAATTCTTCATGAAACTGATAAGTTCTGGTAGCCCTTGAAGGACTTACCTGTTTCATTATACGGTTTATAAAATGAATAGCACCACTTTGCGTAATAATATTGCTGTTATCGTAATTAAAACCAATAAAATCAATTAAGGTAGTATCCGTACCGCTTATAATTGTATCAAATACCGTTTTCCCCCTGTTAATTTTAAGATCAATACCAGTTCCATTGATATTAACAGGAATATCCGACATGGTGCTATAATTTGTCGATACACCTTCAAAATCATCAAGGTAAAGGTTCCCGGATAAAACATGGTAACCTACAAAATTATACAAGGGATTTATCACATTTGTATAATCATTGTCATCGGGACTAATAACACTTGCCAAATCATCAAAAGAATAGATTTCGTTTTTGTTAAATATTGAGTCATGTTCGATTAACATTGAAATAGGTTGCAATTTTAGTTCTTCATCTTTTATATTAATATCTATAATATCTTTGAAACCCGTTGCATCTACAGCTGATTTGAAAATTGAAAATCCATCATTGAGTTGAAGCCAATCATAGGATGTAGTTGTGACAGGAATAAGTGCTTCGCTTATAATATGAACATATCCGTTTGTTGTTTCAATATCAGTAAGAATTACAGGTGCTTGATTGTTTATTTTATAATATGCTGAATCCTCTTCGATTACAAAAGAAACCGCCAAAAAATCATTCGATAAAGTGGGTTCAGAAAATGCCCCGAAAGGAAATTCATTTGCTTCGTAACTTTGATTTATTACATGATATCTGCTAAAAATCCCCGCAAAGCCCCGGTCATTTAACAATTCATCCAATGAATTAAACTGATTGCTATTTTGAATATACCGGTCAATTGCATCATTATCTGGTAAAAAAAGCGTATAATCATTGCCCTCAGGATTATAAG
>JABMQB010000943.1 GCA_013203525.1 Mariniphaga sp. | reverse complement strand
GTTTTATTGTGGCTTAGGATGAGGGTTGGGCGCTGTACTTTTTCCACAACATTTGCCATGGTAAAAGTTTTACCAGAACCTGTAACACCTAATAATACCTGAAACCTGTCACCCTGTTCAATTCCTTCAACTAATTGTTTTATTGCTTCGGGTTGGTCCCCAGTAGGTTTATATTCTGAAACAAGTTTAAAATCCATTCAATTTTTTAATCCAAAAGTTTCATCAAAAACAATAATACAAAAACATACTTAAAAAATTGAATCACTTCCAAAATTGTTAATAACCTTAAAATTATCTAGGATAATAATCATTCATTTAACCATAAAATAGTAACTATCTGATTAATTAGGGGAATTTATCAACATAAATCAGGATTTCACTTATTTATCCGGTTATCTTTTTTTAGAAAATTTGTACTTTGCTGACAGCTTTTTGAAGAATTAAAAAATATGATGATGTACAAAACAATATTTACATTACTGTGTGTAATTGCATTTCTGAATTTTTCATTTGCAGGTAGCGATTCAAAAAAAAACAATCCTGTTAAGGAAAACCTAAAATTTGCCATAGCAGGACACACTTCAACAAACGGATTAGGATTAAATCTGGTTTATTCTATTAGCGATAATTTTTCAGTTCGCGGAGGTTACGAAAAGTTAAAATTTAATATTGGTTTCGACTTTGATGAAAATGATATTGACTATGATGCAAACCTGGATTATAAAACTGGAAGCATATCAGTTTTAGCCGATTATAATGTATTAAAAGCTTTGTATTTAACCGGTGGTTTTGGATTTCACCTGATGAACTCCCAGTTTAGTGGCATAGCTGTGAGCAACCTGGAGTATGGTGATATATCTATCCCTGCTGAAGATGTTGGTGAATTTAATTTTGAAGTTAAACCATCGAATCGTATTACACCTTATGCCGGAATTGGGTTTGGACGTATAGTCGGGTTAAATAAAGCTGTTGCCTTAAACCTAGAGTTTGGCACATTCTATCTTGGAGCTCATGATGTAACATTGGAGGCTACCGGTTTACTTGAACCAACTGCCAATCCGGCTCATGGGCAAAAAGAATTATTCGAAAATCAACTTAAAAGGTATAATTTTTATCCTGTTGTTAAATTCGGAATTTCGGTAAAACTTTATTAAAAAATTGAAATTTATTACCATGAAAACATATATCAAAAAACAATTAGCAAATTTTATTTTATTAATTGCAATAGCAGTTTTAATAAATGGATGTAATGGTTTTTTTGATCCCATTGAAGATCAGGAAACAGGAAAAGATATTACGCTACTTATTCTGGATATGAATTTTTTCTCAACCAGGGTAACCTATAAATTTATCGATGCAAAAGAGGGATTTTTAATCACATCTCCTGCAACCATTAGTTTTTCAGGAAAGAATGCTACCGATATTGTAACTTTTGGAGGTGAGAAAAATTCGGAATACAATACATCTGTGGGAGAACTGGAATTAACCATTGACCCAAATGTTGATATTTCTGAAAATAATCCGTTTGAATTTGCTGTAAATGCAAATATTGAAGGATATTCAACTATGTCGAAGGGTGTCCAATTCAGGAATACAGGGATTAAAACCGTTGAGGTTCATATGTCAAAACTAAGCGACCAGAATGTGGAAAACCTTGATGGAGAAAGTGATGGTGATACAACATTTATTTTTCTGAATGCGCCTTTTTCAAAGGGATTAAAATCGGCAACTGCTGATGCAGGCTCTTTTAACATTGTTCATTCCACTACTGTGAGTAATATCCGAAAATTCAGAGATCGGGATAGTGTCCTGTTATTCTCTTCAATCGCAGAATTAATGGATTCTCTTGCTGCAAATCCTACTAATTTTATAAGTCTGTCGACAAGTTCATTTTCGGATTATTCACCCTGGATTGATGTTTTAAATATCGGAGGAACCTCACATAGTGTTATTTTTCATTTACTTGAAACCGGAACCTTAACTGGAATTACCGTATTAGGGACACCAGTTGGTTATATGGGAGGAGGAGTAATAACGTCAAATGCCAGTTATACAGGAACGCCTTCTCCAGATTATTTTGGATTTGCTGATTTACTGGGTAGTAGTTATTTTCTGAGTGGCACAAGTAAAACTCATTCAACTCTGGCTTCATCATACAAATTGATAAAAGCCTCTGACGAGGATTTATGCCCAACCGGAACAAGTATTACATTTGAGTCTTCTGTAATATCCAGTTTTTCCGTTACTGCTGATGTTTATGACAGACAGGATCCACCAGAGTTAATTACTACAATTAATTTTACAGGAAATTTCCCTGAAGAAATAACTGTGGAAAATACACCACCGATTCCGGTTACATTGGTTTTTAGGGATGATAATCCCTCTTTTAAACCCATACCTGACCTTGAAATTGAAAACTTTTGTTTAGGCACACCTACAGTATATATAGAACCTCAGGATGGTTTTGATGAATATCAGATTGTATTAAAAGCTTATTGTCCAAGCGATGAGACTTTTGCTTTTGCTCCCACATATAGTGGGGAATTCAGGATTGCGGAATCTGATGATCCATGGCAAGGCACCAGCATGATAGGTGGTGTTGTCGATCTTCTGGGGCTACCAAATCAGGAATATGAATACCGGTTACTTTGGAAAAATGAACACGAATATACAAGCATTTGGACAGAATTTAATGTTGATGGAAGTTACTCGCATGTTACCGATTCAAGAAGTATAACTTCAAAACCATTACCTGACGGACGAATTCAGATTAGCGTTGAACATGATTTCAAACAATCAGTTTGTGATGGGATGGGATGGATAAATTAATTAAAAATTCCAGTTTGTAAATTTCATAAACTTATCTTTCTAATATAATATATACCGGGAAGTGGTCGCTGATGCCACCATAATAATTACTTCCTCCGTAAGTTCGGTTAGGCGACATTTCACCCTCTCTGTTTTTAAATTCCATCCATTCTTCATGAAATACATATCCTTGTTTATCTGAACAAGTAAATCCTTTATTATCCAATAAACTTTCAGATACTATAATATTATCAAGCATATTCCAATTTCCCTGATAGTTGTATGATCCTAAATTCTGTTTGTCAATTTCAAACATCAGGTTTTGCAATTTCGCCTGTGGTTCAACCAATGGATCTTTCGCACCCAGAATATTTATCATACTTTTATTAATTGGTTCATCATTCATATCACCAAGAACAATGATATTAGGATTTTTTTCAGCAATCTGAATCGAATCCACCATACTTTTTATAATTGAGGCAACTTTTACACGCTTGGGTTCAGTTTCCGCTTCTCCCCCAATCCGTGATGGCCAGTGGTTAACGAAAATATGAAGTATCTCCCGATTTGTAGTTTTCCCTTTTACATATAAAATATCGCGTGTTACATAATCCTGATCATTTTCAAAAACAACTTTTACAGGTTTTGATTCTTCAACTGTAAACTCATCAGACCGATATATGAGAGCATTATCAATACCTCTGAAATCAGGGCTTTCATAATGTACAATTTTATAATTCCTGGCTTTTAGTAAATCTGTTTCAACCAGGTCCATCAACACCTTTTTGTTTTCAACTTCGCACAATCCGATGATTTCAGGTAATTCAGTTTTATTTACTGAACTTAATACTTTTGATAAATCATTCAATTTTTTATCCAGCCTTTCCTGTGTCCATTCCTTCGAACCTTCGGGTGTAAATTCCTCATCGCTTTTTCCTGGCTCATCTTCAAGGTCAAAAAGATTCTCAACATTGTAAAAAACAACAGTGAGTTTTTTCCTAGATATATCATTATTTTTCTGACATGAAAAAATCATTGCTACCAGCAATCCAAGTAAAAATCCTTTTGAAATAATTCTTTTGAAATTCATTGATTTATTTATTAAATACCTTCTCCAATAGTTACCTTGTAATAATCGGTTACAAGTGTCGACATCATTCCAGCATCATTTGCAGCCTGAATTCCCAATGCTCCATCTTCAAAAACCTGGCAGTATTTTGGTTCAACACCCATTAAATCGGCACATTTCAAGAATGTTTCAGGATGGGGTTTTGAATGTATAACATCTTCACTCGATATAAGAATATCAAAATAATTTTTTAATCCGATAATTTCCAGTGATTTCCATGCAAGGCGTTTATAACCACCTGTCCCAATTGACATTGGCAATTTGTTGTAATAATTTCTAACTAACTCAACAACAGGTTCAACCGGTTTCATTTTATCCATTATTTTTTCATATTCCCTTTCTTTAAAATTGCCAATCTCTTCAGGATCCATTTTTGTCCCAAATAATTCATTTAGTTTCTTGATTGTACCAACAGCCGGAATTCCGGCAAGGGTATCAAACAACTCAGGTGTAAATTCAATACCATAATTAATTAGAATATTTTTATAGGCAATAAAATGAACAGGCATTGTATCGGCTAAAGTTCCATCAAGGTCAAAAATAAGCGCCTTTGCTTTTGGGTCAATTTTAATCTTTTTCAAAATCGTATAGTCTATAATTACAGGTAAAATTAGCAATATTAAATAAGACATTACCGAATCCTTTTTTCTTAAAGGAAAAATTAACAATTTTGTTCGCTTAAATTTTAGTGATGGATCAAAACACTTTCTTATATACAATCCCCCAATGGTTTATTTTTGCTTCTGTGGTTGCTCTTGCCTACGGATGGATCGAAAAGAAAAAAATGTTTAATTATATTGGTTTAGCGATTTTGGTGATTCTTGGACTATACGCGCTCTATGCAATTGTTCAAGGCTATTTTATATTCCATAATTATTTAAGCCCCGAAGAATTTGTTAATAATGAATTTGAGGATGAAATTATAGAAGAAATGCCACTTGTTGGTAAAATACTTCCTGCATATTGGTTATTTATGGCTTCAGGCCTGCTTGCAATTCCGGGATTATTCCTCGAATGGAAAAAGAAAAAGCATTCAAGAACATTTATGATAATTGCTGCTTTAGTTGCATTAAGTGGTTTCTTTATGATTGTTACTGCTTTAAAAGCATAAAAAAAGCCGGCTATTCCGGCTTTTTATTTTACTTTAATTTTATCCTATTCTACATTCCAACAGGTCAACATTTCTTTTCCTTTAACTAAAATATTATTCCCAAC
>JABMQB010000942.1 GCA_013203525.1 Mariniphaga sp. | reverse complement strand
TTTTATGGGTTCATGAAAATTGACTGCTAGTTGGTATTTTGCTGCAGTTTCCAGAACATGCCTGTAATAGTTTACGCCGAATTGCCCGTGGTGCCATTCTTTCATATTTAACATGGAACCAACCTGCCCTATTTTTATATCGTGAATTCCCATTTTCTGATAAAGCGCCATCCCATCATCAATTTGGCTGAGGTAATTGATCAGGTTCGAGCCGGTTTCGTGATAACCAATGAGTTTTACTCCTTTTGAATCGCCATATTTTACAACTTCTTCAAGGTCAAAATCATCGGTGCTTTTTGTAAAACTGAACATGTGCATGGCATTTTGGTACCAATTGGGTGTCCATCCTTTGTTCCAACCTTCTATTAACAAGCGGTCAATTCCAAGGTCGGCACAATAATCGATATACATTTTTGAGTTTTTTGTAGAAGCTCCATGTATTTTACTTTCCCAGAAAGAGTATTTACCAATATGCATTCCCCACCAAATACCCAGGTATTTATGTGGTTTAATCCACGAAGTATCTTCCATTTTGTTGGGTTCGTTCAAATTAAGGATCAAATAAGAAGTTATCAGATCACTTGGTGTTTCTCCAATTTGGATCGTCCGCCACGGTGTTTTAAAAGGTGCCATAGTTTTTACTTTCGTACCATCAGACCAGGGGACTAAATCACATTTTAAAGAGTTGCCTTCTGTTTGCTCTAAAGTCATTGAAGCAAAATCAACCAGGTTTGCCTCATGAATTGAAATGTATAAACCATTTTGGCTTTCAATAGTAAGGGGGGTATGAACTATTTCCAACTCTGAAACAGGTGACTTTGTATATAAATTTTCATAACGCTGTTCATGATAAGCAGGAATCCACCAGGCATCACCTGAATCAGCCAGGTTGAATTCTGTGACTTCATCCATAATAAAAATACTATCGGTAATTCCTTGTTCAGGGAAAATATAGCAGAAAGCAACACCATCGTCAAATGCCCTGAATTGTATTTCCAATTTTCTCTTTTTCCCTTCTTTTTCCTGAAGTTGAACAACAAGCTGGTTGTAATGATTTTGAATAAACTGCTTTTCGCCCCATACCTGTTCCCATGTTTCATTGAACTCCGATGTTTCTGAATCAATCAATTTGAAGTTTGAATTCATTGTATCATCATCCTTGAAAATAAATCCAAGTTTTGATTGGTTGATAATGGTTTTATCTCCATGTATAATTGAATAAAAAGGGATTCCGTCGATTAATTCAAAGTGAATAGTATTACTATCTTCCGGTGATGAAATAGTTGTTTCGGATGATTTTTCTGAACAACCAATAAAAAACAGGATGATTAAGCCCAGAATAAAAGTTTTCATTTTATTAATTTTTTATTTTGAATTTAACTTTACCATCTAAAGGGTTTGAATCAAGTTTAAATGAATTTCCAGATTTGGATAGTTCAATTTCAACCAGTTTTTGATCGGAGGGAAGACACATATATCCTTTTGCCGATTTTGCATCAACAGAATATACGTTTAATTCGATGTTTGACCAGTTCATGTTTTTTGTTGATTGAGAAAGTTTAATATGTGGAATTACAGCTCCATCGCGAACTAAAACAACAACAGGTATTTCGCCTGTTTTTATATTATGCCATCCTCCATCATACACTTTACCACTTTGATAATCGATCCATTTCCCTTTTGGAAGATAAACATCGCGGCTTTCCATATTTTCAAAAATTGGTGCTACCAGCATATCCGATCCAAATAAATATTCATCATCAACCAACCATGAACCCGCATCTTCAGGAAATTCGATAAATAAAGCACGAAGCATTGGTAATCCGTTTTCGCTGGAATGTTTCGATTGAGCATAAATATATGGCATCAGTTTATATTTCATTTCGGTAGCCAAACGGAATGCATCGTTAAAACTTTCATTGTATTCCCATGGCTCTTTGGGTGGAGCTCCATGTGTACGGGTATGTGAAGTCAGCATCCCAAATGGTAACCAGCGGCGATATACATCTTCGGGTGTACGATTAACAAATCCACCAATATCGTGGCTCCAAAAAGTAAATCCTGAAAGCCCCATTGATAATCCCGCTCTAAGTGAGGCAGCCATTGCTGTGTTTGTATTGGCAGCATCGCCACCCCAATGTATTGGATAGCGCTGGCTACCAGCCCAGGTTGAACGTGCCCAGATTATATTTTCCCCGGTTATTTTTTTGGTGATATCGGCAACGGTTTTATTATATCTGAGTGGATACAGGTTATGTTCATAAAAGCCGGTTCGTCCTGATGCATAAATTCCCTTGGGAGGTGCAGCCTCCCCAAAATCAACTTTAATGGCTCCAACGCCTAAATCAAGTAATCCTTTTATTTTATCCTGATACCAGCTTACAGCATTAGGATTAGAAAAATCAAGGACCGCATCTTCGTAAGGGAGATTTCCTTTATCGTTTTTTACAAATAAACCTTTTTCAATAATTTCAGGGAATAATTCATTTTTTGGGACAAAATAGGGTAATTGCCAAAGGCAGGTTTTAAATCCTAAAACATCCAAATCCTTAATCATTTTTGCGGGATCATCGAAGCGAGATTCAGAGAATTTATAATCACAACGCCAATCGGTTTCAAACCAGCCGGTATCAAAATGAATCACATCTGAAGGGATTCGGTTTTCGCGTAATAATGCAGCAACTCGTCTTCCATCAGCTTCCGAGAAATAAGTGATCCGGCTCATCCATAAGCCAAACGACCAAAGTGGTGGCATGGAAGCCTTTCCGGTCAGGTTGGTATATTCATCAAGAATATCTTTTGGTTTGCCAAGGAAAACAAACAGGTCAAGAGCTTCATCGCCAATCATCATGGTATTTACC
>JABMQB010000941.1 GCA_013203525.1 Mariniphaga sp. | reverse complement strand
TTTCCATGGAAAAGAAAAAATGTTCCTTTACCTGATTTTGAAATAACCTTCTCATTTTCATGGAATGCCGGAACCCAAATTGAATTAGGATGGATATTATTAAAATATTCCTGATCGGAAGGTGAAATTGTAATTAAAGTATTGGCATTGCTGACAACAGACTCAAATCGTTTTAGTTTTTTAGCTTCTTTGTTAAAATAGATTCTTTTAAAAATATTTGTTTCTGATTTTGCAAGCTGACTATAATAATCGTGTTCCACATTATGAGTTCTGATTATTTTTTTGTACTCTTTCAATTTTGGGTGGCCGATAAAATAACAGGTATGTAATCCTTCAAAAAAGATGGGAGCTTTATTACCTGCCAGATTAGATAAAAGATCGGGGTGGTTTCTTCCGGCAACAATAAATGGCTTTTTCGATAATGCATATTTTAATCCTTTATTTCGATTGTAATAAAAAACCTTTTCACAATATCTTTCCAGTTCCGATGATTTTTTGCGGCCATATTGAAAGCAATGAAGGTATATTTTTATCCCTTCTTCGGAAAGTGATCTTATCTTATAAAAAATATCGATTACACCACCATAATCGGGAGGGTATGGAACATTAAATGCAACGATATGTAAATTGTTTTTTTGTGCCATTGGTTTTTACAAATGTAAAAAAATAACGGGCTGTTATCGATATTATGATTCAGATGTTAGGTATGTTTTAAATTGAGGCAAAAAAGAAGCCGTAAACAATTTGTCTACGGCTTTAATTTAAGGATGATATATATATTGTGTTAACGTAATTTTACACCTCCAAATTCGCTTTGAATAACAACTTTAGCAGTTGAAGCACCTGTCCCTATTTTTCCTTCAATTTCTTTTTTAAAGTTTTCCGACATGCGGTTTCCTTTAAAATTGTTGGAATCATAATCAATATCACAATGTTTACACTCTGCTTTTACATCGTATGAAACATCGTCACTGATACCAAGTTTAATAGATCCGAATTTGTTTTTTACATCAATCAATTCAAAATCATCAGCAACTTCTTCCACTTTAATACCACCATATCCTGATTCAATTTTTAACACTTTTTTTAACTCTTCCATTTTTATATTGGAATGTTGAGTTGATCCGATAAATGAACCTACTTCTTCAAAATTAAATGAATCAAATTTTGAATCCACATTGATAGAATTTACTTCATCAATATTAAATACTGAATGACTTGATGATAATTTAATATCTTCTGATGTACTAACAAATACTGTTGAATGTTTTATTTCCAGTATTGCTGAAGATAAAGTTTCAATGTTAGCTTTTCCAAATGCAAGATTGAATTTAATATCTTCAATAGTTCTACCATTTAAGGTGTTAGCATCGAAGTTACCATGTTCGATAGAAAAAGTACCAATTGCCTCCAACTTATTTACATAAGTATCCCCGAATTTATTGGAGATATCAAGATTTTTATCAGAAGGGATATTCACAGTATAATCAATACTGAAGTCTTTCATATTCCTAAAGTTGTTGTCAATTTCGGTAACTGCTTTTACAGAACCTCCACTTTTACGGAAATCAACTTCAATTTGATCGAGCATTTTTTTAGCCCGGCTTTCGGTTGAAGCATTTACTGTTATAACTACATCAATTGTTACTTCGTTGCCACCATCATTATTGATCTTGATTTCTCCAAATTTATTTACGATACTTAGAGATTGCACATCGTTGACAGGCCACGATTCATTGTATTCTTTTATTTCTTCGGCACCTGCTCCAGTCAGGAAAAATGCGAAGGTAAAAAGAAGGATTAAAAAATTAAATTTCGATTTCATGATTTGTTTCTTTTTGAATTTTTACTTCTTGAAGTTTATCTATAATAAGGTTAATAATATTCAGTTTGTTCTGGTAATAATCAAGCATTGCATTAATTACTCTTTCGTCGTTAGGATTTGCTTTTAAATCTTCCTGAAGATCGGTCAAAACTTCATCAAATTCTGCCAGTTCATTTTCCATCATTAGTTTATCTTCATCAGTAAGCAGTCCTACTTCGTCAAACTGTTGCCATTGGTTTAATCCAGCATCTATCGAACTGGTGTAATAAAATTCTACTTCATTATACTCGGGTGAAATTTCACCCAGTGCGGTTATGGTTTCTTGCTGATCAGGAGAAAAATAAATAACCGTCTGGTTCACTGCCAGGAAAACAAATATTACTGCTGCGGCGACCCTCCATACAATTCTTAGGTTCACTTTATCTTTACGGTTTTGTTGTTTTAGTTTTTGCTCAAACCGCCCGAAATGCCCATCTTTTGGCTCCTGCTCGTTTAATCCGTCCAGGTTATCAAGTATAAGTTTTTCAATATTGTCTTTTTCGTTATCCATAATTCCTACTATTTTCTGTATTATTAATTGTAAGAGAAAACTTCATTTTCTTTTAAATAATCTCTTAACTTATTTTTTGCCCGCATATATTGTGTTCTTGATGCGGAATTACTAATATCCAAAATTTGGCTGATCTCTTCATGGTCGTAACCTTCAATCAGATAAAGGCTTAAAACAACCCGGTACCCATCGGGTAAGCGGTTTATGGCATCCTTTATTTTATTAATATCAACCTCTTTTGAATCCATTTTGTAATCTTCCAAATCGTGCTTTCTTTCATTAATTTCTTCGAAGACTACTTTTCTTTTTTTCAAAACATCTAAAGAACGATTAACTACTATTTTTTTTAACCAGGCTCCAAAACTTACTTCTCCTTTGTAAGTATCTATTTTTTGAAGAGCTTTGAGGAATGCTTCCTGCATTACATCTTCGGCTTCTGTTTCATTATTTACAATCCTCAGCGTTACACTGTACATCGATTTATAATAAAGCTTATACAGTTGAAACTGTGCTTTACTGTCGCCTTGTTTGCACCGGTCTATTATATCCTGATGTATGTTTTTATAAAGCGTTTCCAATTTTTTTTCTTTGTTGATTAAAAGACGTAAGCTAATTACCAGCGTTGCATATGGTAAAAATTATTTTTTGGTTTCCTTGATTTTATTACATACAGAATGTAATAAATGAATATCACTTTCTTCTAAAAGCATTAGCCTTTCTATGATTCTGGGGTAAATTGCAGAGCTTTTGGAAAATCCAAGTCCGAGAAGAATGGCTATAACTTTTTGTTTTAGTTGTTTTAATCCTTCTATATTTTTTTCAGAACCAACAATTTGTTTTTCCAATATTAATTCTGAAAGTTCATAGGCATAAATCATTACTGCCTGTGCAAGGTTTAAAGAAGGGAATGTAGTTTTTATAGGTATGGTAGTTATTAGGTCACACAGTTTTAGTTCTTCGTTTCGTAAGCCTGAATCTTCGCGGCCAAAAACAATGGCTACTTTTTTCACTGATGCCCCTTTTGCATTAATAATCTCAGGGAGGGATGAAACTTGGTGGTAATCGTTTTTAACAATTCGTTGTTTTGCCGAAGTCCCAATTACAAAATCACATTCTTTTATCGATTCCTGGAAAGAAGAAAAAAGAGAAGCCTTTTCCAGAATTTCATTTGAACCGTGAGCAAGCCAACGAGCCGGATCGCTTAAATGCTCCGAAGGTTTCACTAAATATAGCTTGTTAAAACCCATGGTTTTTATGGCTCGCGCAGCAGCTCCTATGTTTTCCGGAACAGATGGTTCCACCAGAATAAATATAATTTCCATGGTACAAAAATATAAAAGGTGGGTTAATTTATGAATAGATGAAAATAATAGCAATATTTTTAGCTAAATAGAATTGTAGTATCTGACAACCTTGAGGATATCTTCTGATTTATTAAGTTTTATTTTATTTTCCTTAAGAAAGGCATTTATAAGGCCCTGTTTTTCTGAAAGAATTAAAAGAAGGCTTTTTTTATTTGTTACTTGTTGAGCTTTCTTTTCTCCAACCTGGATATATATCTCATCCGGTAATCGTTTAAACGAAGCTGATTTTGCCTCCTGGTATGCACCGGGTTTAGTGGCTTCCTGAAAATTGACTTTTGGTTTTAGTAAAAGAGTGGCTTTTCCTTCTTCGATTACTTTAAAGTAAGCTTTATTTATTTTTTTGCCCAGCTCATATGTAATGTATCTGATTTTCGCATCTCCAATATTTATAAGACTAAAATAATCGGGATTATCAATGGCAAATGTTTCACCCTTATCATCCTTGTATTCAATGTTATTGTTATAAATATTTAAGCGAAGAGGGATATCATTATATATAAATTCCGAATGTGTAATCAACTTTCCTTTAACAAATTCATCATTTTCGTAAGGCGAACCGGTATAATCATTATTATTGTTTATCCCACGCGAACGGATGTTTGTTTCATTTATTAGATCATTTATTGAGCGAAAGTCTTGAGAAAAAACTGAGGATGAAAAAATCAATACTCCAAATAGAATTAATATAAATCGTTTCATGGCATAAAAGATTTTAGGTACACTGCTAAATTAATAAAATAGCATTGTAAGAAAATAGAATAATTAGATAAATATTTTACTGTCCGGTAAAAATGAGTAAACAACTAATTATCATTGTAAAATAAAAAATTATCGATAAACAATAAAAAATACTTGTTTTACAATAAAAAAATATTTAGCTTTGTCTTTAAATAATTACTATGGAAAAATATAAAGCGCCAATAAGTTTTAAGATTATTTATTATGTAACCGCTATAATTTATTATTTATCGGCATTTGCATGTCTGATTGCATTTGGGTTAACAATGTTGATTTTAACCGGGATATTAAAAAATGGGTTGCAGTTACATGTTTTAATGCCTGTAGAGTTTGATTTATTGGAGATAGGTAATTTGTACATGAATAGTTCAAATATTAAAGTTGAGATTGTAGAAGCAGTAGGGAAAGTTCACTTTATTGATACACCCTTGTTTCTTGCCCGATGGATTTCACTGGCACTAATTTTTGTGGTAACGGGAGGTTTCTATATTCTTGATTTGTTTTGGAAATTTATTAAAAATGTAAAAAACGGTATAATATTCGAATTTGAAAATATCCGTTTACTAAAGAAGATTGGTTTTGGGCTAATGGGTTTATGGTTGTATCTGATTATTTATAGCCAGATTCTTAAATATACAATTGCAAAATGGTTAGAATTTGATGATGTTTCGATTACTGGCGACGATAGAAATTATGTTGCCTTGCTTCTTTTTGGATTATTCATTTGGGTATTATCACATATTTTTATAAAAGGGAGCGAACTGGAAGAAGAAAATAAACTAACAATATAATTATGGCAATTATAATAAATCTTGATGTTATGATGGCCAAACGAAAAATGAGCCTGACGGAATTAGCGGGAGAAGTTGGAATAACACTGGCTAATCTGTCGATATTGAAAAAAGGGAAAGCGAAAGCAATCAGGTTTTCCACCCTCGATGCTATATGTAAAACACTTAATTGCCAACCGGGAGATATCCTGGAATTTGATGATGATAATTAAACAAAAAACTCAATATATAAAGCCTTAAAGCCATGAACAGGTTCAGTAAATTGATTATTAGTATGCTATTACTTGTATTACTAATTTTATTATGTGTTTAAAGATGAGGCTGAATTTCAGCCTCTTTTTTTATTTTATTCCGAGTATCAGATAAACCGGGCGTTTAAAATAAATTTCATTGTTTTTGATAAAAAGAAATTCAGATACTCTTTTGTCCTTTAAACCGGCATCCAATTTTTTTTGAATAGCTAATTTTGTATCATTATCCTGGCTCGCATGTAAAAGATATTCAACCATATTTAAATCGACAGATAAACGAAACTTGTTGGTAATTTTAATACTATTGTTAAGAAACAGCTTATTAAATTCGTCTTCGTTTAAGGTTTTATTATGGCTTTTATCGATCAACTTATCTAATGATTCAAAATACTCATTTACATAATTATATTCTTAGGCTACAATGTCCTGGATACTAATTTTTCCTGATTTTTCGCAACATCGTTTCATTTCTTTAAATACCACATCAGGATTTCGGAAATGGTGAAATGCCGATTTACATAATACAACCGAAAATGAATTGTTATCATTGGGTAATTTTTCAACATCGGCACAATCAAATCTAATATTTTTTAGCCCGAATTTATTAACCAATCCATTTGCAATTTCAACTTCCTTATCTGAAATATCAATTCCCTGTACTTTCGAAACTTTATCAGCCAGGAATATTGCTAAATCACCCGGACCACAAGCAACATCCAAAACTCTATCGCCAGGTTGAATACTACAAAAATTTACATAGGCTTCCAGATATTCAAGGTTTTTTGAAACCGACCAATTCGCAAATAGTTCTGCCTGTTTATTAAACTGATCTTTTATAATTTGGTTTTTCAATGTATTCAGTTATTTAGTGTTTTCAGGGTAGTAATTACTTGGTAAGGAAGCGCCAATCTGTTTTGTGCCAATAAATGGTTTAAATAAAACGGAGTTATCTGAAATCGTTCCGTTAGCATTGATAACACATGTGTCGCTCATAAAAATCATTTGAGACTCCGAAAAAGAACGTCCACCTTTGTTGGTTACGTTAATAGGTTCCCCTTTAATATTTGGGAAGTATTTTATATGGAAAATCCGATCTTTATAACCGGATATTTTAAGCTGATTTTTAGTAAAAATCCAACAGCTATCAGGTTTTACTTCGCGCGCAAATGTGTCGTTATAGAAACTGTCATCAACAAGCTCTGACACAACATATCCGTTTTTTCGGAGGGTTTTATTAAACATCGATTTATTAAGATGTTGAGGTGAATTATAATAGGCTATTTGCCTGTTTTTTATTATTCTTTTTTGTAATGATTTTGATTTTGAATTTATGGGTTGGAAATAACTGTAACCAAGATATTTCCACATCACAAAATCTGTTTCAAAATTGAATTCCATATTGAATTTTTTTAAATCGTATTGCAACATATATCCCAATAAGGGAAGTTGTATTCTTAGGGGATCAAGAGCAGTAGTACTAAATCTGCGGGGAACCAGATATGTTTTAAATGTGTCATCTTTAGTTTTATTTATGTCCCTGTCGATGTATTCAAGGACATGTAAATAATCAAAAAAAGATGGTTTTTTTTCGCCAAAATTTAATTTAATGGTATCATATTCCCAATTAAATCGTAATGCCTCTTCATTTTCAATAAAGGCATTTTTACCCCATTTATCATTGCCAAGAAAATTAGTTTTGAACAGCCATAAGTTTTTTTCTCTAAGATTAATATCTTTTAATGATATTTCTTTAATAATGATGTCTTTAGGAGAGAGTATTATTATTGAATCAAAAGAAGCTTGATTTTCAATTAAAAATGACCGTGAATTATAGCTGATATGGCTGACTATTAATTCACATGGATAATATGCATCTTCCAAAAGAAACTTTCCCGATGAATTACTGATAGTCCCGATAGTTGTTCCATTTAAATATATTGAAGCAAATTCAATTGGTTCATTTGAGCTTGAATCTATTACAATCCCGCTTAAATCGATTTGCCCAAAAAGTTGTAATGGGAATAAGAATAGTAGTATGAATAATTTTTTCATGTTTTTAGGTCGTCAATCATTTATTTTAGGAAGATATTACTAGTTGGTTTTTTGATTTACTTCCTGCAATTTACTGGAATCCTTATTTAAATCCTAATTTTTTACTTTTGAGGATGCATCACCAGTTTAACTCAATTTAATGATTTTTAAGAATAAAAATCAGTATTTAAAATGGTGATTAAAAAATAAATCCACAATTTCTTTTTAATAATATATTGGTATTAGAAAAAAATCCTTTAACTTGAAATCGATCTAAACCATAAATTATAATAAGCCATGAAAAAATTAGCTCCTTATTCAATATTGATAATCTTATGTTTATCATTTATTACACATTTTTCATATTCGCAGGGAAGAACGATTTTTGGAAGTGTAACCACTTTTGAAGTTATTCCTATAATCAAGGCTGAAATAACTATTAAAAGCTCAAAAGAAATAATCTTCACTGATACTCTGGGATATTTTGAGGTTACTTGCGATGTGAAAGATAAAATAAAAATTAGTGCAGATGGCTTTTTTACACAGAACATAAAGCTAACTGCTGATGACGATACCTTGTTGGTCGACCTTAAGTTACGGCCCCAAAGTGAAAATCTAGCAATTAGTTCGGGGCATATCAAAGATGAATTAAAACTTCGGGCAAGGATAACAAAAGGCGTTGACTATTCGGCTTATAACAGCGTGTACGAGATATTGGATGCTAAGTTCCCAAATATTCAGGTCCCAACAATAGACGATGTGGAGCATGTAATTATCGGTAGCCCTTCTTCATTGGATGCACAAAATACCGGTGCTCTTATTGTAATTGATGGAATTATTTCTTTTTCATCAAGTCTGGATAATTTATCACCACTTGATATTACAAATATTGAAATTCTAAAACCGGGTGCGGAGACTTCGATTTATGGTTCACAAGGAGGTAATGGTGCAGTTAGGATTACAACCAAACGAGGTGGTTCGTTTTAATAAAAAATAATATGAAAAAACTTGCTTTGCATATAATGCTGGTAACCTTTTGTAGTATACTTTTATCTAATAATTTGTACTCACAGGAAAGAACAATTTTTGGAAGTGTAACAACATTTAATGTAATTCCAATTATTAATGCAGAGGTTACTATAAAAAGCTCAAAAGAAATAATCTTCACTGATACTCTGGGATATTTTGAGGTTACCTGTAATGTGAAAGATAAAATTAAAATTAGTGCAGATGGCTTTTTTACAAGGAACATAAAGTTAAAAGCTGATGACGATACTTTATTGATTGACCTTAGGATACAACCTCAAAACTCCGATTTGGCAATTAATTCAGGGCATATAAAAGAAAGGGATATGCTTAGAGCCAGTAATTCTCTAAGTAATAAAGATGAAGACTTTTCAACTTATGTTGATATGTATGAGTTACTCTTAAACAGGTTTCCAAATGTCCAGGTTTTTGAAGGGGGAAGAGTGATTATTGGTAGCCCTTCATCTGTGAGCGGATCAAATTATGCTCTTGTAGTAATAGATGGTGTTATATCAGATTATGGAAATCTGGGTATGTTATCTCCTCAGGATGTAAAAAATATTGAAATACTTAAACCCAGTGAGTCATCTATTTATGGTTATCAGGGTGGTAATGGTGTTGTAAGAATAACAACCAACAGAGGAGGAGAATTTTAATTAACCTGTAGTTGCCCAATCAGGGAAAATAGTCACATCGATATCAAAAACCATTGTACCCCAAAAATACATTACCAATGTTGCCACGATAATTCCTGCAATATTTAAAAGGATTCCGGTTTTAACCATGTCTTTTATTCGAATTTTATTAGTCCCGAAAATAATGGCATTCGGAGGTGTAGCTACCGGAAGCATAAATGCTAATGAAGCCGCTAGAGTTGCAGGAATCATTAGTAATAATGGATTTATTTTAATGGCTGTTGCCAATCCGGCAAGTATAGGCAATATCATTTCTGTAGTTGCTACATTTGATGTTAGTTCGGTTAACAACGACATCATGGTAACATTAGCAAATGTCAGGATTATTGGATCTACATTAGCTAATCCGGCAAGTTGATTCCCAAACCAGGTTGAAAGCCCCGAATCAACAAAACCCTGCGCCAGGGCAAATCCTCCTCCAAAAAGCAGGACAATATTCCAGGGAATCCGGTTGGCTGTTTTCCAGTTCATAATACGTTCACCCTTTTGCGATCGGGAAGGAATAATAAAAAGTAACAAAGCCATAAAAATAGCAACTGTCCCGTCATTGATATAAGCAGGAGTTTTTAACAGTTGTGACCAACCCGGAATTTTTACTGATTGAATTTCAAATCCAGATCTAAAAATCCATAAAAAGGCTAATATTAGAAATAAAAGAAAGACTATTTTTTCCTCTGATTTTGCCTTACCCAATAAGCGGTACTCTTTTTTAAAATCATCACGGCTTAGATTTTTCCAGGTTGCTTTTGG
>JABMQB010000940.1 GCA_013203525.1 Mariniphaga sp. | reverse complement strand
GGTAAAACTTCGCCTCCAAAGCCAAAGTATTTAATATGTTTCAAATCCAAATCATCAATATACGGATTGAGGTAAGCCAAAACTGAAGGCGTTAATTTTACCCATGTAATTTTTTTATCTAACATCATTCGGGCAATTGAAAGAAACTTAAACTGCCCTTCAGGCAAAAAATAAATACAAGCACCTTTTAATAATGGAAGTAAATAACTGGTAAATGAAGCATCGGTAGTATGATCGTGTGTTTGAAGAACACAGGCTTTTTGATCTAATTCCGGGAAAACCTTAAAATAAGCATTACAGTAAGCCTCAACATTTTTTGCATTTATTGGAACATGTTTGGGCACACCTGTACTTCCAGAAGTAGTTAAAATATATAATAGTTGATTTCCATTCGATTCTTCAGGATTTTTATTACCCGATTCCTTTAATCCTCTGATATTAAGCGAAGCCACGTTCCCGGAATAAATAATTTCACTTACCTCATCTTTTGATGTTAAAACAATTTTAACTCCCGTTTCTTTGATAATGGCCTTGTTTCTTTCCAGTGGATGCTTTGGATTAATGGGAACAAAATAATTTCCACTAAACCAGCAAGCAAAAAAAGCAGCATAAGTTTCAATAGTTTCAAAAGCAATAATCCCAATACCGTTATTTTTTCCGGAAATATTTTTTTCAATTAAATTATATATTCCATTTATGTATTCCAAAAATTTGAAATATGTAATATCCTTTCCGTCAATACAAAAAGCGCGGTTTTTACCGAAACTTAAAAACGAATTATATAATTGTTGTATTAAATTCATTTTCGATTTATTAAATTTTTTCCGAATAAAAACTTAAAAACAAAATATCCATATTCTTTCTTGATTATTCTTTCCGCACTTTTTAATTCAACATCCATAGGAATTCTTTGAATATGGACCGGCTCTGTATCTATTTTAATTCCTGCTGTTCCAAAAGAAACATCAAGTTTTATTTCTTCCGTTAAAAAATTAAAAAATGAAATTGGCGTTTCAATATCGGAAAATGGAAAAGCAAAAGACCTGACTTTAAGTTGAATAATATTATCTATAAAATCAAAACTACTTTTTATTTGCTCCCTCATTTCGAGTTCAGAAATCTCCCAGAATTTGGGATGGTCATAGCTATGAGAGCCAATAAGAAATCCATTTTCCTGTAATTCTTTAATCTGTAGCAAAGTCATATAAGGTTTATACGTATCCAGATATTCGTTAAAATCTATTCCTATTTTTTTACCAGCTTTTTCAATAATATCTATATCTGAATATTTCAGCGTGCTTATCTTATCAATTACTTTAGCTGTTGAAATAGGATAAATTTTAAGAAAATCACTCAACTCAAAAATCTTCCCATTTTTTTGAATTTGATCAATAATCAAGCTTATTTTTGATCGATAAAACAGGTTTTTATTATCGACAAAAGCCGGATTTATAAAAAAGGCAGCCTCCAATCCCTTTTGTTTAAGAATGGGGTAAACAACCTCATAACATTCCCGCATTCCATCGTCAAATGAAAGAAAGAAAAATGGTTTTGTTGATTTTTTACCTTCCTTAATATAATTAATTACATCATTTATAGAAGCTGGTTGGAAATTCTGAAGTAGAAAATCAAGGTCATTTAAAAAGTGTTTGACTGGTGTTACATTATAGAGGTTTTTGACATGTGCCGGTGGATTGTTTGACACTAAATGATACAAAGGAAAAATAAATTGTTCACCTGACAATTTTCGTAAAAAATTCAGAGAAAACGGTTTCGAAAGAGAATATGCTAAATTTTTAACAACCTGCCGCATTAGATTATTTCATAAACATCCGGACTACCGGAAGCCTGTTTGAGTAAATATAAAAATATTTCTCGGCAAGCGGTCCAAAACTTCTGAAAAACCAGGCAATACTTTCAATAACAGAGCCTTCAAAATCAAGGATTAAATCGTTTTCAGAGTATTCATTAATCACATGATCCATAATTGCATATGTAGCCATATTCTTCTTCCCCTGTTCATTGGAAAAAGAATTAAGGTAATAGATCCTATCTCCATCAAAAACATAAAAAGCAGCTGCACATAAATTGTTTTCACCTGTAAAAGCAGCATATATCACACCTTTGCCCTTCGCAATACTTTGAGCCATTAAGCGATTTAAAACAGTATATTCTGATTTTTTGTATGAAGGCCCGGCAATTAATTCCTTTTCTTTTAAGTATTCATGGTGAAGAAGGCCTTTTATAACAGAAACATTAAATCGCTGGCATGATTTCAAATTCCGTTTTGTGTGTTTCAAATAATTTGAAAAAATATTCTCATAACTATTATTCAGGTGTAAAATATAATTTATTTTTTCTGTTTTCTGAAAACCTTCAAAAGCAACAACATCATTCTCGACATTTATCTGGTAATTAATCAATCGGAATTCTTGCTTCAGTTGCGCAGCAAACTGTTTTTGAATCTCTATGTCGGGTGTTGGATAAATACCTGCCTGCTGGCAATATGCGGGTTGGCTAACATACCGAATCCCCCATTTTGATTTAACCGGCAGGGGCATAATAAATTTATAGTCCTCATAAACCAGCGCCTCCCAGCCTTCAGCCACTAAATCGAGGAACCAGGAACGGGCATACAATTTCCCGGATAAAGATTTATTAATACATTCATCCCATTTGTTGTAATCAATCTCCTGATTCCTAATTAACCTTATTTGTTGCACTTTACTCATTTGCCAATTTGAATCCTTTTTTATTCATAAACTCAAAAACCTCACGATAGCCTTTCCAATTCCTATTATTTGTAAGAGATTCGTTGTGCCAAATACTAATAAACGTTCCACCAACTTTCCTGACTTCATTCATTAATAAATCAATTTCTGTAATTGCTTCATCCTTTTCCAATCCAAGGTATTCACGTAAAGTTACATCCATAATTTGAAATGGAAATATTAAAAGTTTAGTCTCCTCTTCTTTTTTAAGATCATAAAAATTGTATGGAGAACAGATACCAGCCCTAAATCCGGTCTGAGCTGAATAACCCATAGAATAATCTTCATTTATTCCCTGATCCCACAATCTCTGGCAGGTTTGTGGAAAGAAAAGCCTTAAAAAATGTTGCCTGCTTCTTATTGGGTATTTACCAATTATATTTTCTAACCTTTTAATCTCTATCTCCAGATTCTTTTTACCCATTTCTGTGCTTGAAAAATAGGAAGGATGTATCCCAACCTCGTATTTTTGTGATATTTTCCTAATCAACTTCCTAAAATTTCTATTTTTTGAGGAAATATTTTTATCGTATTTTTTATAATCTCCCAATAGAAAAAAGAAAATTGCCTTTTCATCGTTTCCTTTGAAAACGTTATTTATATAGTTGTAATTATCATACGGATCGGGATGTTTATTTAACCACGTCCCAATCCTTATACTATTATTATTCCAATTACAAGTTACAATATCCTTTACACATGCTGCAATGCTCCTAACAATGCCCTTATTTTTGAAAGCCCATGCATTATCTATATCAATGGTTGAAAGAAACCTGAATTCCGGATTCGGGATAATAAAAGCCGGATAATGTTCCTTAATTTTTTTTGCAAGTAAACGAGCCCAAATATTTACTACAGGTTTTTTTAAAAGGTTATATTTTGAAAGAACACTTTTCTCTGCTTGATAACAGTTGTATTTTCCACGGTCAGTTTCAATGTATTCCTCAAACCGGGTGACAAGAAAAAATGAGGCTGCTAATGGATCGAAGGGTAAAAATGAATCGGCAGATGTTTCAAAAAAATACGTCTCACCTTCATATAAAACCGGCTTAATTTCGGGATAAATTATTTCTTTACTAAAAAGTATATTATGAGGATTCAGGTATAGTTCGTTTTCAAATTTTACAGACGAATAGTTTATTTTTGGCAGTTCCGACTTTTTGAATTCTACAGCATCAATAGTAATAACAACATTGGTTTTTAATATATTCTCAAATATCAACTTTGCAATATATTCAAGACGGGGAGTACTTTCTTCAGCATAAATCAATATCATACCTACAGTTTGTTAAAAGATGCCTTCGTCAGCAAAACTATAATATTTATTTAAACCGATTATAATATGATCTAGTATAGGAATATCCATTATTTCACCCGCTTCTTTTAGTTTACTGGTAATTTTCATATCAGCATCTGAAGCTTCTAATGTTCCGGATGGATGGTTATGGCAAAGAATTATTGAACTCGCCAGCTTTTCAATAGCAGTTTTCATTATCAGCCGTGTATCAATTACAGTACCTGAAATTCCTCCCTGGCTTACCATATGTTTATCGATAACTTTATTTCCTCGGTTCATAAGTAATATCCAGAATTCCTCATGAGGAAGGTCTTCAAGTAAAGGACCAAAAATATCTGCAACATCCTTGCTACAAGTTATTTTATTTCGATTGTTTGATGTGGTTTCTTTCCTTCTTTTACCTAATTCAAGGGCTGCTATAATATTTATAGCTTTTGCTTCACCAATCCCCTTAAATTGAGTCAGGTAACTTAATCCTTTTAATCCAAGTTCATTTAAATCATTGTTTACTGATGAAAGAATCCTTCGTGAAAGTTCCACAGCTGTTTCTTTTTGATTGCCAGAACCAATCAGAATAGCAATTAATTCCGCATCGGAAAGAGAACGGGGGCCATTTGCCATTAGTTTTTCCCGTGGGCGGTCTTCAACAGCCCAATCTGTAATGTTGAGTTTTTTATACTCTTCCACTT
>JABMQB010000939.1 GCA_013203525.1 Mariniphaga sp. | reverse complement strand
TAAGCCACTCCTGCACCTCTCCATAGGATTACTCTGGCCCTCCCGAAAATTACGGCCTGCAAATTACAAAAAAAATGCGAAAAAAAAAGTCCAGTTATTCACTAATTTCCCCACTCAGACTCTTTGTTAAATGGTTTTTGATCTCATTCATTGAAAGCTTTTGCCCAAGTAAAAACATTAATTTGGTTATTGCTGCCTCTGAGGTCATATCCTTGCCGGTTATTACTCCTGAATTTAACAGTTCAATGCTGGTTTCATATTGGCCCATAACTACACGGCCTCCCTGGCATTGCGTAATATTCAAAATAATAATGTTTTTACGAATAGCCTTTTTGATACAACTTAATAACCAACGGGTTGTTGGGACATTTCCTGTTCCAAAAGATTCTAGAATTACACCTTTTAATCCTGGGATGTGGAAAACTGCATCAAATACATCTTTATTAATACCAGGAAATATTTTTAATACTACAACATTCGTATTAAATTGATAATTAACGTTTAAGATGCCTTTATTTGAAGGATACTGGATAAATTGTTTATAATATCTAATGTCGACACCTGCCAAAGCAAGTGATGGGTAATTTTCTGATACAAAAGCGCTGAAATTTTCTGAATCGCGTTTTGTAGTCCTGTTTCCTCTGAATAATTTAAAATCAAAATAAATACATACTTCCGGAATCATTGCTTTGCCATTTTGTTTTGCAGCAGCAATTTCTACAGCGGTTATTAGGTTTTCCTTACCATCGGTACGAAGGGTTCCGATTGGGAGTTGCGATCCGGTCAGTATAACAGGTTTGTCAAGGTTTTCGAACATAAAACTAAGGGCTGACGCCGTATATGCCATAGTATCAGTCCCATGTAAAATTACAAATCCATCATAATTATTATAATTTTTCTGTATGGCTTTTGCAGTTTTCACCCAGATTTCGGGAGACATATTGGATGAATCGATAGGTGGATTAAATGCAATGGATCTTAGATTATAACCAAAACGGTGAAGTTCAGGAACCTCATCTAAAATTTGATCAAATTTAACCGGACCCAGTGTGTTACTACCATGCCTATGTACCATGCCAATTGTGCCGCCTGTGTATATTATTAATACTGAGGGGCGTTGTGTTTTTTTGTCCATCTCAATAAAAAATTATATCCCAAATAAGTTTATCACATTTTCAGAAGTGGTTTGTGCTACTTGTTCTAAAGAGCATGAATATATTTCAGCAATTTTTTTTGCAATATAAACCAGATATGAGCTTTCGTTTCTTTTTCCTCGGAAAGGTGCGGGAGTTAAATATGGAGAATCGGTTTCTAAAACCAAATGCTGAATGTCGATATGTTTTAGAACATTACTTAATTCACTATTTTTAAATGTTACAACTCCCCCAATCCCTAATTTAAATTCGATCTGAATTACTTTTTGTGCCTCTTCCAGAGTTCCGGAAAAACAATGAAATATTCCGGTGAGGCTTTCATCAACTTCTTTTTCAATAATACTGAATACTTCATTGAATGAATTTCGGACATGTATTACAATCGGGAGTTTTAATTTTTTAGCAATTCTGATTTGGTATAAAAAAACTTCTTCTTGTTGTTTTAAAAACGTTTTATCCCAGTATAGGTCGATTCCAATTTCACCAATTCCATAAAATTTTCTTTTGTCCAACCAGTTTTCAACGTTTTCAAGTTCCGATTTGTAGTTTTCATTAACCGAGGTTGGGTGTAAGCCTATAAGTGGATAACAAATATCAGGGAATTTTTCGGATAATTTAAGCATGCTTTCCACTGATGTGCTATCTATGTTTGGAAGAATGATTTTTTGAATATCTGCATTAATTGCCCGCTGAATAGCCTCATCCCGGTCATCATTAAAATCTTCCGAATAAATATGTGAGTGCGAATCAATTAACATACAAATATTTTTAGGTAAAGGTATAATAGCTTGTATTAATGATTAGTACGAAATTAATGGATAAACTTTCAACAAAAAGTATGATAATTAAACAATTCCCTGTGCAAGCATAGCTTCGGCAACTTTTACAAATCCACCAAGGTTAGCACCTTTCACATAGTCTATTTTATTTCCATGTTTTCCATACTCAGCACAAGTATGGTGAATATCGCGCATAATATGTTTTAAACGGCTGTCTACTTCTTCTTTTGGCCAGTTTATACGCATACTGTTTTGTGACATTTCAAGTCCGGAAACGGCAACACCCCCAGCATTAACTGCCTTTCCGGGAGCATAATTCATATTTTTAGAAAGGTAATCAACAGCATCGGCTGTACATCCCATATTTGAAGCTTCGGCTAGTAAAAAGCATTTATTTTTAACCAATTCTTTAGCATCATCTAAACCTACCTCATTTTCAGTAGCGCAAGGCATTGCAATATCAACTTTTACTTCCCATGGCCTGTGACCTTCAATAAATTCAGCACCAAACTCATCAGCATATGGTTGAACAATATCATTGTTGGTTGCTCTAAGTTCAAGGAGGTAATCAACCTTGTCATCTTTAATACCTTTTGGATCAAAAATATAGCCATCGGGTCCTGAAATCGTAACTACTTTACCACCCAATTCGTTAATTTTTGTTATGGCACCCCATGCCACATTGCCAAATCCTGAAACGGAGAAAGTATGCCCTTCAATTTTTTTTCCAAGTTGGTGAAGCATATGCTGAGCAAAATATACAGAACCAAAACCGGTAGCTTCTGGCCTGATTAGGCTGCCACCCCAAGCAAGGCCTTTCCCTGTTAACACACCTGTGAATTCATTTTTTAACCTTTTATACTGTCCAAAAAGATATCCAATTTCACGTCCACCAACACCAATATCACCAGCAGGCACATCTGTATTTGCACCAATGTGCCGGTATAATTCTGTCATAAACGATTGGCAGAAACGCATAATTTCTCCATCTGATTTCCCCCTTGGGCTAAAATCGGAACCTCCTTTTCCACCACCCATGGGTAGGGTTGTGAGGCTGTTTTTAAAAGTCTGTTCAAATCCCAAAAATTTCAGGATACTCAATGTTACACTCCTGTGAAATCGCAAACCTCCTTTATACGGACCTAAAGCTGAATTAAATTCAACTCGGTAACCTCTGTTAATATGTACCTCTCCCATATCATCAACCCATGGGACCCGAAACATAATTACTCTTTCAGGTTCAACCATACGTTCAAGAATTTTGGCTCGTTCGTATTTTGGATTTTTTTTATAAAATTCCCAAACTGATTCAATAACTTCTTCTACAGCCTGGTGAAATTCCTGTTCTCCCGGGGTTTTGTTTTCTAGGTTTCTGATAAATTCATTGATATCTGTTTTCATCCTGAATGTTTTTAAAATAAAAAACCAAAGTTATGGAACTTGGAAATGAATTAGCAAATTTTTGAAACTTATTCACCGCATCTTAAGTTTCAGTAATTCAGATTTTTATATTTCTTAAAAAGATGTTTAAGAGCACTGTCTGATAAACATCAGGAAATTTTGGTTTTTAAAATGCGTAACCCGGGGCCAGGATGACTGGTTGCAAAGGGATTAGAGTTGATTTACCATATTTCATATTAATTAACAACACCAAAAATTTATAAAAAAAACCTTCCCCAAAAAATATGGAGAAGGCTTTGATAATATTGTTATGAATAAAAGGCTTACATCATTCCGCCCATACCACCCATTCCAGGTGCACCACCGCCCATTGGCATTGCAGGAGTATCTTCTTTTTCTTCAACAATTACAGCTTCAGTAGTAAGGAACATACCAGCAATTGAAGCAGCATTTTCAAGCGCAATACGTGCAACCTTTGCCGGGTCGATAACACCGGTTTCATAAAGGTTTTCGTATTTGTCGGTACGTGCGTTATATCCGAAATCACCTGTACCTTCTTTAACTTTCTGTACAACTACAGCACCTTCTTTGCCAGAATTAGCAACAATCTGGCGAAGTGGTTCTTCAATGGCACGTTTAATTATTTCAATACCGGTTTGTTCATCTTCATTTTCACCTTTAAGATCATTAAGAAGACTTATAGCTCTTAAGTAAGCAACACCTCCACCAGGGACAATTCCTTCTTCAACAGCGGCACGGGTTGCACTTAAAGCATCGTCTACGCGGTCTTTCTTTTCTTTCATTTCAACTTCTGAAGCTGCTCCAACATAAATTACAGCAACACCACCTGACAGTTTAGCCAAACGTTCCTGAAGTTTTTCTTTGTCATAGTCAGATGTAGTTGTTTCAATTTGTTTTTTGATCTGAGCTACTCTTGCCGCAATATTTTCCGGTGTGCCGGCACCATTAACAATGGTTGTATTTTCTTTATCAACAGTTATTTTTTCAGTCTGACCAAGGTCTTCAAGAGTTGCTTGTTCCAGTTTCATGCCTTTTTCTTCGGTGATAACTGTACCACCTGTAAGGATAGCAAGGTCTTCAAGCATTTCTTTCCTGCGATCACCAAATCCTGGAGCTTTAACTGCACACACTTTTAGTGAACCACGAAGGCGGTTAACCACTAATGTGGCCAGTGCTTCGCCATCAACATCTTCCGAGATAATCATAAGTGGACGCCCTGCTTGTGCAGTTGCTTCCAGTATTGGAAGCAAATCCTTCATTGTGCTGATTTTCTTATCGTAAATAAGAATATATGG
>JABMQB010000938.1 GCA_013203525.1 Mariniphaga sp. | reverse complement strand
TTATTAGAAACATCCAGACTTGTAAGCTGATTTCCACTACAACGTAATCCCGTTAAAGCTATATTTTTTGAAACATCCAGACTGGTTAAGTTGTTTTCGCCGCAATCCAACCATTCTAAAGCAAAATTATTAGAAACATCGAGGCTGGTTATTTGGTTACTCGAGCATTTAAAAGTATCCAGATTAGTGAATGCCTCAATTCCCTGAATATTTGTTATTATTCTTGTCGTATCATAAGTACCACTTATATCCAGATAAGTTACAGCTTCAGCTTCTTCAGGACTGATAATACCATCCCCGTTTTTGTCAACTCCTTGTTCTATCAATGCGTTTAAAAAGTTATCATCAGGAATTTCAACAACTGGCTGGAAGTCTTCTTTTTTGCATTGAAAAAACAGAGCAACAATCAAAACAAGCAAAGTGTATTTTAGAATGTCTTTCATAGTTAGCTGATTAAACAGAAACTACAAGTTACAAAAAATGATGAGAATTATTTTAACTGAAACCAATAACTATAATTTTATTATTACTGGATTTGTTGGTTTGCTTTCATTGTTTAACCGGTCAAGTGCAGTAATGCGCACTTCATATTTTTTTCTTTTTTTGTTGATCCGCTTGAATTTGAATTTTTCATCCAAACAAATGGAAAACAATTGTTGCGGATTAGAATCTTTTCCATCTTCATTCATATAGATCACAAACTTCACCGGTTTATTTTTTCCCTCATTTGTTTCAATAACCTTCCATTTAATTTTTTTACCACTTTTGCGAAATTTTTCCGGAGAAGAAGGGATTATGTTATTTATCCATGGCATTGGAGGGATTATTGCTGGAGTATTATTTATCCTGTTTTGAAGACTGTCTTGCAATCCTAATAAATCGCGGTTAAAATGTTTACTGCTGTAAAAGGCACTGCCTCCAATTTCAGGAATAGCCCTTAATGTTTCTATTTGTTTTGGTAATTCATCGGGCATTGTCCATTCTTTTATATTCGATTCCGGATCGATTTTATAAACTCCATGCCCAATATACATTTCTCTGTCATAACTATGATTTTTCCACCAGTTTGCCAATAACTCAAAATCAACTGATGAATGACCAATTTGCCAATATAGTTGTGGCAGTAAATAGTCAATCCAACCTTTCTCTTGCCATTTAATAACATTGGCATAAAGGTGGTCGAAATTTGTTGCACCTGCTCTTGTATCTGAACCTTTTGGATCATCTGATTTATTACGCCATACACCAAATGGGCTGATCCCAAATTTCACCCAGGGTTTGGTTTTTTTAATTGATGTACTTAATTGACGTATTAGAATATCAATATTTTCACGTCGCCAATCGGCTTTGTATTTATCGGGCCAGGCACGGTTGTATTTTTTAAATGATGCGGTGTCGGGGAATTCTTCCTGTAATGGGTAAGGATAAAAATAATCATCAAAATGTATTGCATCAACATCATACCGGCTTACAATATCGGTTACAACTTTTGTAACAAAATTACGTGTTTCCGGAAGGCCCGGATCAAAATATAATCGTTCGCCATATTTTAAAATCCAATTAGGATGTTCAAAAGCAATGTGGTTTCCGGCAAGTGGATCCTCATAATTTTGTGCTACTCGGTACGGATTTAACCATGCATGAAATTCCATACCGTGTTTATGACATTCATCAATCCAGAATTCTAAAGGATCGTAAAATGGATTTGGAGACCTTCCCGGATAGCCTGTTAAATATTTTGACCAGGGTTCCAAATCAGATTGATAAAATGCATCGGATGCGGGACGTATTTGCAAAATGATTGCATTCATTCCATTTTTCTGATGCATATCCAGAATATCAATAATCTCTTCTCTTTGCTCTGTTACAGGTAATCCCGGTTTTGAGGGCCAGTCGATGTTTTCAACGGTTGCAATCCAAACACCTCTGAATTCATATTTAGGTGATAAATTCTGACATAATCCTGCAAATGGTATTATAATAAAAAGTACTACAATAAAAAGATTTTTCATACTGATTGCCTGTTTTAGCAAATATACAATTGCTTATGATTTGATTCTATGATTTTCTGAAATTATCAAACTAAAATTTATAATTTTGAAGTATGATATTAATAGCAGACAGCGGTTCTACAAAAACAAATTGGGCACTGATACAAAATAAAGAAGTAGTCAATATAATAAAAACGGATGGCATCAATCCATTTTTTAGGGATTTAGAAGATATCTCGGATGAATTAGAAAAAGTTTTGGTTCCACAGATTTACGGAAAAGTTACAAAAGTCTTTTTTTATGGAGCCGGTATAATTAATAATGTTAAAGGTGCTGGTGTAAAAAGATTATTACAGGATTTTTTTCCTGAAGCAACCATAGCAGCGTATAGCGATTTATTGGCTGCTGCACGGGCAACACTTGGCAAACAAAAAGGTATTGCCTGTATTTTAGGCACGGGTACAAATTCCTGTGTTTACGATGGTGAAAAAATCATCGATCATGTTTCACCTTTGGGATTTATTCTTGGAGATGAGGGAAGTGGTGCGGTAATGGGACGAAAGCTATTGGGCGATTATTTGAAAAAAGTAATGCCAGAGGTACTTCGCAATAAATTTAAGGCGGAATATAATTTGTCGGGAACTGAAATAATGGAACGGGTTTATCGGAAAGAGCGAGCAAATCTTTTCCTTGCTGGTTTTACCAAATTTATTTATGATAATATTGAAACAGAATATTGTACTGATTTCGTTCTTGCCGAGTTTAACGCATTTGTTGATAGAAACCTCCTGAATTATGAAGCAGTGAATTCTTATCCAATTTGTTTTATTGGTTCAGTAGCATTTTATTTTCAGCAAATTTTGAAAGAGGTTTTGAATAGCCGTTCTTTAATTTGTGGAACAATTATAAAAGATCCAATGGAAGGATTAATCCATTATCACAAAAATCTGGGAAATTAGCTATGGCAAGCATAACCGAATCATCATCGAATTACGATAATCTTGAAAAACAATCGGCAAAAGAATTATTGGCAAATATTCATAATGAGGATAAAAAAGTTTTACCTGCGGTAGAAAAGATTATTCCTAAAATTGAAACCCTGGTTAAAGAGATTTTACCCAGAATGAAAAAGGGGGGAAGGTTGTTTTATGTGGGTGCCGGCACAAGCGGCAGGCTTGGAATTCTCGATGCCTCTGAAATTCCACCTACATTTGGCGTTGATTACGGATTGGTTATTGGATTAATTGCCGGTGGAGACCGGGCTATTCGTAAAGCTGTAGAATCGGCCGAAGATAATATAGATCTTTCATGGGATGATCTCCAGCAACATGGAATTAATGAATTAGATACAGTGGTTGGCATTGCAGCTTCCGGAAGGACTCCTTATGTTATTGGAGCTGTAAAAAATGCAAAAAACAATGGAATACTAACAGCTTGTATTACTAATAACCCCAATTCAGAACTTGCAAAGAATGTTGATATTCCGATTGAAATTATTGTTGGGCCTGAATTTGTAACCGGAAGTACCCGAATGAAATCAGGAACCTCTCAAAAACTGGTGCTGAATATGATAACTACATCCTTAATGATATTGATGGGAAGAGTAAAAGGGAACAAAATGGTAAATATGCAACTTACCAATCAGAAACTAATTGAGCGTGGTACAAAAATGATAATTGATGAGTTGGGAATTCCGTCAGGGGAGGCTCGGAAATTACTTTTGTTTTATGGCTCTGTGAAGAAGGTTTTTGACCAATTTAAGTGAGGAAATCGATAGTTTTCTATATAATAAATCATTCTTTTAAAAACACATATCTTTCAGATTATATTTCAATAATTTTATTAAATCACTGAATAGCAAAACATTAACGTATTTTTGAATAAAATTAATTAATTTTTACAAAATATTTTTTTTTAACTTCTTTTAATTATCTGATAAAAATCTGTTTTTTTCTTAAAACTTATGTATAAAAATTGTTAATTTGCAACATAATCTTAATGCCATAGCTACATTTCTGGTATGCTCATGGTTTATTAGGTTTAGTTGGTTTAGGTTAGTTCCGGTTTCAACACCGGCAAAAAGGCTGTCAGAGGGCAGCCTTTTTATTTGCCTTAACCTTGGTATTCAAAAATTCAAATGATATTTATTCCAAAGCTGTTTTTAATTCAAATAAATTTTCTGGTTTTGATAAAATAGTAAGATTTTTGTCTATTAAAAGCATTATTGGGGTTGCGTAAACATTATATTGCTCGGTTACTTTTCCATCCCAACCTTTAAGATCGGAAAGGTTGTACCATGATTCAATTCCAGACTTAAAAACTTGATTTTGCCAGTCCAATTTAATACTGTCTATAGAAACTGCAATCACTTCAACTATCTCAGAGTTCAATTGTTCTTCCCAGGTCTTTATTTCTGGAATTAGTTCATTGCAGTGAGGGCACCAGGAAGCCCAAAATACAATCAGTGTTTTTTCTTTTGCAATTTCTGATAATGTTATTGGGTCGCCATTTATATCATTTAATGTAAAATCCAGGACTTGTGTTCCGGCCAACATTTTTTGTGCTCCAAGCCTTCTTTCAAGTGTTGTTTTTTCATCTGTTTGGCAAGTTGTTTCTCCATAAACTTCTGCAATATGAGCCAGAGCCTTTTTCAAATTTAAATTCTCAAATCCTCTAACAATGTAATCAAGGATAAATTCGTAAACAACCTGATTTTTATTTACATGCCCAATAACAATATCAACTGCTTTAATAAATTCATTTTCCTGCTGTTCACGCGAAAGCCCGTATTGTCCATACGATTGGATATAATGAATTACCTTGTCGGTATAAATAGTTGTATTTATTAATTCTTCATCATTAAAATCAAGATTATTGAAATATTCATTTACGTAAGCAATCCGACCTTCCTCTTTGTTTAGATATGCATCGGTAAGAGGTTCATGGAACATTTTAAAAATTTTGGAAACAAAAAGGTGAGGTTTTTCTTTTACAGATTGTTGAATAAACGTCTCGCGCTCCATCATTGCCATATTGTATTCAACCTTTTTTCCCTGTATTTCTGATTCATTCACTTGCGAATTATTAATTGTTTGCCTGAGTTGGGTCAACCACTGGC
>JABMQB010000937.1 GCA_013203525.1 Mariniphaga sp. | reverse complement strand
GATTTATCTTCATGAACCAGAGGTTTCATTAAAACTCCTTCAATTAAAGGTTTTAATGTTTTTTGATCTCTTTTTGTAAACATATCATTTCTATTAAAGTATTTCTAAAATATCTGAAATTGATTTAACTTTTTTAAACCTTGAATGAGGTAAATTCCCAAACTTTATCTCTTCATAAATCCAGGTTGTATGAAAGGGAATATGTATGGCACTCCCTCCAAGTTCAATTATAGGAATAATATCTGATTTCATACTATTTCCTATCATTAAAAACTCATGGTGTTGAATATCAAGGTGTGCTAATAATTGCTTGTAATTTTCCATTTTTTTATCGCTCATTATTTCAATATGGTGAAAATATTGAAGTAATCCAGAATTCTTCAATTTGCGTTCCTGATCGAGAAGATCGCCTTTGGAAGCTATTATTAGCCTGTACTTTTTAGATAATTCACTTAAAACTTTTTCGACATCCGGAAGTATTTCATTTACTCGCTCTATTTGAACTTGCCCTAACTTGATTATTTCTCCTATTTTTTGTTGGCTTATTCTATAATCAGAAACAAACAATGCAGTTTCGATTAATGATAGCATAAAAGCTTTTGTCCCGAAACCATACAATTCAATATTACTTACTTCGACTTCTAAAAGTTTTTGAATGATAGATTCTTTATCACCATATTCATTTATCAATTCATAAAAACTATCTTCGGTTTCACGGTAATATGGTTCGTTTACCCATAAAGTATCATCGGCATCAAATCCAATTACTTTTATCTTCCTTTCCATCTAATTAAACCTTTTCATTTGGTATTAATCTACCTACTATAATCACATTTGAGACTAATTTTTCTAATTATCATAAAACCATAAAGTTCGTTAATTAATTAATAAAAATGTAAATCATGAAACAAATTTACAATTGAAAATATATTTTTGTCGCAAAAAGTTGGTGCTGCAACTATTGTTACAAAAATTTGTTACAAATAATATGCAAAACGAATTAAAAAATATTCCAATAAGTTATCTTGTTTATCAAACCGAAAGGGCGATTCATCATAGTATTAATCTATCATTTCAAAAAGCCGGGATTCCGTTGTTAATTGAGCAGTGGCCTGTACTAACAGAAATTTTTAATGAAAATGGATTAACTCAACAAGAGTTGGCCAATAAAACAAAAAAGGATAAAACCACTTTAACCCGAATTATTAACACACTTGAAAAAAATGGATTGGTAAAACGAGGGTTTGATAAATCTGATAGAAGAAAAAAACTTATTTGTTCGACTGAAAAAGCAGAGCAAATGAAATTAAAAATTATTGAATTATTAAAAATTCATAATCAAAAAGCATTGATTGAAATTGAAAAAACAAATATTGACACAATGAGAGAAACTATGTTTACAATTCTCAAAAATCTGGATTGGGAATTTGAATTTAAAAATATAAAATGTATAATGAAATAATAAAAGAATAGATATGAGTTGGAGAAAAATTACATTTATTATTGTTGCACTCATAGTTTTACTAGGTGGGTCTGCAGCACTTTCAAAATTGTTTGTTTCAATGAAACCTGAGCCATCAAGAAGGCCGGAAATGGAAATAAAACGATTTGTAAAGACAGAAACTATTAAATACGAAAATATTTCATCATCGGTTGAACGTCCTGGAAGAGTTGTTTCAAGTAGTGAAGTAACGCTAGTTTCAGAGGCATCAGGAAAAATTGAAAAGGGAGAGGTCACCTTGCGTAAGGGAGAATCGTTTAAAAAAGGGCAGTTATTGGCCGAAATTTATAAAGATGAAGTTGAGCTGGCACTTAAGGCCAGAAAAAGTAGATATTTAACAACCATTACTACTATGCTCCCCGATTTGAGAGTTGATTATCCAAATCAATTCGATGCATACATGAATTTTTTTAATGCAATTGATATTGATGAAGAACTACCTGTTTTACCTTCGGTAAGCGATGAAAAACTCAAAATCTTCTTATCAAGCCGAAATGTATTAAGCGAATATTATGGAATACAGCAAGATGAAAAACGATTGAGCAGGCATTCATTGTATGCACCCTTTAACGGAGCATTCACACAAGTTAATTTCGAAGTTGGAGCTTATGTAAATACCGGAGGGCAAATTGCTAAAATGATTCAAACCGACCAGTTGGAAATAGAAGTCCTGATACCTGTTGAACAAAGTAGGTGGATAAAAATAGGAGACAAAGCAAAAGTTTATTCAAAGAATAAAGTTTCAGTTAAATCAGGGAAAGTTGTGCGAAAAGCAAATTATGTTGATCCTGAATCCCAATCAAGAAGCATTTTTGTTAATATTCAAAATTCAATAAATGATGAATTGCTCATGGGTGAGTATAATTCAGTAGAATTTCCGGGTCAAATAATAAAATCTGCAATGGAAATTCCACGAAGTGCAATTATGAATTCAAACGAAGTATTTACAGTTGTAGATGGAAAATTAAAAAAACGTGAAATCGAAATTATAAAAGTGAACGAAACAACGCTCATATTTAACGGAATAGAGGAAGGACAGAAAGTTGTGGTTGAACCACTGATTAATGTGCAGGAAAATAGCCCTGTTGGGATATTTGGAGAAGAGCAACCCAGTGAAAAGCCTCAAGGTGGATCCAGGCAAGGGCAAGGCAATACAAAAACTAAAGAAAAAGCCGAAGCATGAAAAAATTAGTAGAATTATTTGTCCGGTTTCCGTTTTATGCAAACCTGGTCATCGTTTTCTTATTGATTGTGGGCGGGCTTAGCATGGTAACCATGAAAAAGTCTTTTTTCCCTGAAAGGCCTTCACGGATGTTATTTGTTTCGGTTATGTACCCGGGCGCATCGCCAATCGAAATGGAAGAAGGTGTAACTTCAAGGATAGAAGAAGCAGTAAGGGCTATCCCGGGGATCTATGAAATTACTTCCACTTCCTCAGAAAACAGTTCTAGGATTACGATTGAAATTATTCCGGGATACGATATTGATGAAGCACTTATAGAAATAAAAAATGCTGTTGACGGTATTTCTTCATTTCCTACAGCTGCAGAACGACCCATTGTTTCCAAATCGAGAACAACTTCTCCGGCCATGAATTTACTCATTACCGGCGATGTTGACTTGTTAACCTTAAAGGGCTACGCCCAACAAATTGAAGAAGAATTTTTGGCTTCAGGATTTATTAGCCAGGTTTCGATTTCAGGTTACCCTGCATTAGAAATTTCGGTAGAAGCAAATGAAGAAAATTTGTTGAGGTATGGAATTACCTTTAATGAACTCCAAAATGCGATTTCTCAAAACAATCGGGATATTTCAGGAGGGCAAATCCGGTCGATGGAGGAAGAAATACTTATTCGCCTTCGTTCAAGAAGTTCAGATCCGAATAAAATTGGAGATATAATTTTACGTGCAAATCCCGATGGTAGTTTAATCAGAATCAGGGATATTGCTTTAGTAAAAAAGAAATTTTCTGATACTCCTAACAAAGCCATAGAAAATGGCAAACCGGTGATTAATATAATGGTTATGAAATTAATAACCGAAGATCTTTCAAAAATAGACAAATACATTCGGGAATATGTAGATAATTTTAATGTAAAAAATCCAAATATCAACCTTATCATATCACGTTCATATCTTGAAGTCTTGGGAAGCCGGCTTGAATTACTCTATCGAAACGGCGGACAGGGATTAATTTTGGTTGTGCTTGCATTAGGATTAATGCTAAGCACGCGGCTTTCGTTATGGGTTGCCTGGGGTATACCGGCATCGTTTCTGGCAATGTTTATTGTTGCAAACTTAATGGGAATTACCATTAACATCATGTCGCTTTTTGGGATGATATTAGTAATCGGAATTCTTGTTGATGATGGAATTGTAATCGGTGAAAACATTTTTCAACATTTCGAAGGGGGGAAAAGTCCAATGCGGGCTGCTGTTGATGGAACAGTTGAAGTAATTCCGGCAGTATTAACCTCTGTTACAACTACTATGATTGCCTTTACGCCTTTAATTTTTATTACAGGTCGAATGGAGATGATGTTTGAAATGGCAGTTATAGTGATTCTGAGTTTGTTCTTTTCACTATTCGAAGCATTTTTTGTATTACCGGCACACCTGGGTAACAAACGTGTTTTAAATCGAAAAATACTTAAAGCCAAAAATAAAGGCATAAGAAAATATACCGAACGTTTTTTTACATGGTTACGAGATTATGCTTACGACCGGGTATTAAAACTTATTATTGAATGGCGCTATATTGTTATTGCTGTTCCAGTAGCTATGATGTTAATTACAGCGGGTTTAATTGGTGGGCAATTTATTAAAACAACCTTTTTTCCAAGAATGGAGTTTGATGAATTTGATATTAACATTGCATTTACACCAGGTTCGGGAGAGAAACAAACCATGGCTTACCTTGAGCGATTCGATAGTATTGTTTGGGTTGTTAATGAAGAATTAAAGAAGGAATATAACGATTCGGTTGATATTATTGAGAACAGCATATTACAACTTGGAACAGCATTTGGCGGAAATGAACGCGGTGCACATACTGGAAGTGTTGGTGTTTCACCCCGGAATACCGAAGAATCAGGAGTCAGTGCCTTTGATATTATTCAGAAAATAAGGCAAAAAGCTGGTACAATTCCAGAAGCTGAAAAATTTACTATCGGTGCTTCACGCATGCGTTTTGGAAAACCAGTTTCCATTGGATTGCTATCAAGGAATATTGAGCAATTAGAACGATCACGTGATTTTCTATATTCCAAATTAAAAGAAATGCCTCAGTTAAAAGATGTTGTTAATACCAATGCACTTGGCAAACAGGAAATTCTTTTAAAACTAAAATCCAAGGCATATATGTTAGGCTTTACAGAATCAAGTATAGCTAATCAGGTTAGGCAAGGATTTTACGGAGGACAGGCACAACGGTTACAAGAAGGACGCGATGAACTTAGGATATGGGTTCGGTATCCGGCTGAAGGAAGAGAACGGCTGGGACAAATGGAACAAATGAAAATAAAAACTCCTAACGGGGTTTATCCTTTAACTGAACTTGTTGACTATGAAATGAAACGTGGTCCGGTAAATATTCAACGCTTTAACAGCAAACGTGAAATGCGTATAGATGCAGATTTAGTTGATCCGGATGCTTCGGTAACTGATATTCTGGAACAAATTAAAACTGAAATTATTCCTGAATTAGAAATGACTTATCCCGGAATTTTTGTTGAATTCCAGGGTCAACAAAAGGAAAGCGAACGAAATATGGCGGATTTAATGATCCTTTTCCCACTGGCATTTTTAGCAATTATTTTTATTCTGATGATTAATTTCAAATCATTCGAACAGCCTTTACTAATTTTAATAATGATTCCAATCGCAATTTTAGGTTCTATCTGGGGCCATGGTATTCATGGAAAACCATTATCCATATTGAGTTTCTTTGGAATAGTTGCATTAACAGGTGTAATAATAAACGATGCTGTGGTTTTCCTTGCAAAATATAATTTGCTAATTGAGCAAGGTAAAAAAACAAAAGATGCTATTATTACAGCCGGGAAATCGAGGTTGCGTCCAATAATTTTAACAACCCTTACAACATCATTTGGTTTATTTCCGCTTATTTTAGAGAAAAGTCTTCAGGCACAATTCCTGATTCCAATGGCAATTTCATTGGTTTACGGTGTTGCATTCGGAACAATGTTCATTTTGCTTTTCTTCCCAGCATTAATTCTGGTTCTTAATGATTTCCGAAAAGGAATTCGACAATTATGGCACGGTAGGAAATTTAAGCGTGAGGAAGTTGAAATTGCATGGATACATGCTCAACGAAAATTTGATGATAAAGAAAACAACGATAAAAAGGAAAAAGAATGAAAAAAATACAACTATTATTTATAATCATTTTGACAGGATTGACCACTCATGCGCAACAAAACCTGAGTTTGACCGATGCTATCAGCAAAGCCCTTGAAAATAATTACGACATAGTTATTGTAAAGGAAAATCAACGCATTTCAGAAATAACAAACAATTGGGGAACTGCCGGGAGATATCCGTACATAAATCTTTCATTGGGAGATGATAATTCTTTTAACATCAATGAAAATGATAATTTCGGAACCAACCGGTTTTATGCCGGCGCAACTGTAAACTGGACCTTGTTTGATGGTTACTCTGTTCGGATTAACAAACAACGATTTGAGGAAATGGAGCAGCTTTCAAAACAAAATACAGCCATTTTGGTTGAAGGAACCATTCAGTCTATAGTATTGACTTATTTTGATGTACTCCTACAAAAAGAGAAACTTAAAACTTACGAAGAGATAATGTCACTTTCTGAAGACAGGTATTCGCAGGCAAAAGACCGCAAAGAATTTGGCACAGCTGTTACCTACGATGTCCTTCAAGCTCAAAACGCCTATTTAGCCGACCGGTCAGGGTTTCTTTTACAAGAGGTTGCATATAAAAATGCCCTTCGTGATTTGAATTATTTAATGGCTGATGAAGTAGATGTAAGGTATAACTTAACAGATAATTTCGAAGCGATTCCTATTGATTATGTAATTGCCGATTTGCAAAACCAAATGGTTGAAAATAATAGGGGATTACAAAACCAATACATTAATCAACGCTTATTGGAAAATGCGGTAGCTTCAGCAAAAAGTGCCTACTCACCTATCCTCGATTTCAGAGGGGGAGCAACAGGTACAACCACCCGAAATAATTTTTCACAAATGGGAGAAAGCTGGTCAAAATCAGCAAATTTTTATGGGAATTTCACCCTGAGTTTCAATTTATTTAGTGGAGGAAATCGTAAGCGGGCAGTTCAAATTGCAAATATCGATAAAGAGGTTGGTTTGGTAAAAATTGATGATATGATACACGACCTTGCAAATAGCCTCGCAAATTTGTACGAATTTTATGAAGTTCGAAAAGAGCTGTTAAATGTGGCCAACGAAAATCTGGAAGCCGCAAAGTTAAATCTTCAGATATCTCAGGAAAAATTTGATTCAGGTGCAATCAACTCATTTAACTTTCGCGATGTGCAAAATATATACCTCAGTGCAGCCCAACGAAAATTGGAAGCAGTTTATAATTTTATTGATACACATACAGCTTTGCTGAGAATGACGGGTACGATTATTCAGGAATATGAATAATAATTAAGGATTCCATTCCTTTGAAAGGATGGAATCCTTAATTATTCAACCACCATCAAATCTCTTCCACAAATAACCTGTCCTTCATATTTCTCTGAGATTTCTTTTAAAAGTTCTTTTTCAGATGCTCCCCAGAAAAGCATATGATTTAGAACAACTTTACCAGGTTTAGCATTTGATGCCAATTCACCAAGTTCGTAGGTTGAAGTATGGTTTGCTCTATGATATTTTTGCCAAAATTCATTTCTTTTTAACCAGCCTGAATACGAGTAGACTTCGTGAATCAGAATATCAGCGCCTTTGGAATATTTAAGAATATTTTCGCAAGGTTTTGTATCACCGGAAATAACAATGGTTTTGTCGAATGTAGTAAACCGGAATCCAAATGCATTTGTCCAGCTTCCATGTTCAACTTTAAATGCTTCCACTTTCACCAATGAATCTTTGTATATAACTCCATCATTCGTAAATTCTTTTGTACGTACACGCCAACCTTTATCATTTGCTGGTTCCAGACCATTTAATCGGTAATCGATATCGGCATTATATGCTTCCAAAATATTATCTGTCAGGTTTTTTGTCCCAACTGGGCCAAATATTTTAAGTGGCTCATTACGTCCTTCCACCCAGGGTGTTAATAAAAAATCAGGAAAGCCTACTGTATGATCTGAATGCAAATGAGTTAAAAAACCAATTTTAAGGTTTTTCATTAAAAGTGCTTCAAATTCCCCACCATACCGTGGCGACATTTTTGCTGCCTGCCGAACCAGCCCAGGTCCAAAATCAACAATATATGATGTTGTACCAATTATTATTGCAACACTACCGCCTGAATGTTCAGGGTCGGGATTGGGAGTGCCTGTGCCAAGCAATACAACTTTGGTCTGGCTAAATCCAAACGAACAATACTGAAGAAAAATAAACAACAAGAATATCCTTTTCATATCAATACCTTAATATTTCTTCCCATACTTTTTTAAGAACCGGAATTCCATTTTTTAGATTATGTTTCCTTGTATCAATTACACGTTCGCCCGGATACCTTATTTTTGCCTGTTCATTTACCGGAACTGAATTTTTAAAATCGATAATAATTCCATTAATGGTTTTTTCTATTGCCGGAAAGTTACTGAGCTGAGTAATATCGATAGCAATAAATACCTGCGAAACGGCGTATTCTGCTTCCTTTTGGCTTAACTTATATGTTGATAATCCGGCAGATAAAATAGTTGCCAATATATCGAGCAGAAGTGATAACCCGGCTCCTTTCCAATAACCAATTGGTAAAGCTCTGAGTGTTTCAAGTACCTCACCAGGTTCGGTTGTTAATTCATCATTTTTATTAAAACCCCCTGGATATGGTAGTTTTATATTATTCAATTTTGCAGCTTCCATTTTACCATACGAAAATTGGGTCATTGCAAAATCAAGTACAATTGCTTCATTTTTATAAGGTACCGCAAATACCAAAGGATTATTACCAAGGTGGCTGGTTTTGGCACCCCATGCCGGCATGTTTGCTTCGGTGTTTGTCCAACCAATAAATACAAATCCTTTTTTCGCAGCCTGCCATCCATATGTTCCGCCACGCATCCAGTGATTGGTGTTAGCAATTGCAACACAGCCAATTCCATTTTCTTTTGCAATTTCCATCGAACGATTTGCACAAATCTCTGCATTTAATGGACCAGGCCCCAGGTTTCCATCCCATTGTTCTATTGCACCGACAGCATGAATTTTTACAGGTTCAGCATCTACATTTATATATCCTTTATTAATATAAT
>JABMQB010000936.1 GCA_013203525.1 Mariniphaga sp. | reverse complement strand
GATATCGGTGGGCAAATCATATCACCCTACCGAATTAATTGCAATTACAAGCGATTTTTCATTGCGTGAATGGAACCATTCATTCTAAGAGCATTCGCTAAAAAAATGACAAAAATCTTAATTTTTTTCTGAAAATAACTATACTTTAACAGCTTGAAAAATTTCAAATTAAGTTCTTAAATTTACTGGAAACAATCTAAATTATTATTTTCGACAAACCTTATTTGAAAATAAAGTGTTCAAAACATACATTTGTTGAATAATATGTATTTAAAATATCAATCAGATAAATATTCAATCTTATGAGCAATTTTCTGACCGCGTCAATAGGCAAAAAATTTATAATGAGCATATCAGGCTTATTCCTGATGATGTTCATTTTAGTGCATTTGGCGATTAATATATTACTGATTTTTGACGACAGTGGAGAGCTTTTTAACCAGGGTGCGCATTATATGGCTACTAATCCTATAATTAAGATTATGGAGCCATTGTTAGGGCTAGGGTTTATGATCCATATTATTTGGTCGTTTGTAATATCTTATCAAAACTGGAGGGCAAGGCCCGTAAGGTATGCCAAAACAAATACAGGGGAATCGAGCACCTGGGCTTCCCGTAACATGTTAATATTAGGAGCATTAGTTCTTGTATTTCTTGTTATCCATATTATTAATTTCTATTGGATAATTAAATTCGATCCTCACTCAATCCCTGAAGTTTCAATAGGAGGAAAAATGATGGAAGATACCTATTCACTGGTTTCCGATCTGTTTATTAACAGCATCCTTTTCAGTATCTTTTATATTCTTGGAGCTGTACTTCTTGGCTTACATTTAACTCATGGTTTTTGGTCATCATTCCAAACCTTAGGGATTAACAATAAGAACTGGATGAAGCGGTTGGAGTGGATTGCAAGAATTTATGCAATTATAGTAGCAATTGGATTTTCAATTATACCATTATACTTCCTGATAAAATTTTAACCAGAAATCAAAATGGGCATGAGTAAAATATTAGAATCAAAAATACCAGAAGGGCCTTTGGCAGAGAAATGGAAAAACCACAAAGCAAACATTAAGGTTGTAAGTCCTGCCAATAAACGTAAACTTGAAGTTATTGTAGTTGGTACCGGGCTTGGAGGAGCCTCTGCTGCTGCATCGCTGGCTGAATTAGGTTACAAGGTTAAAGCATTTTGTTACCAGGACAGCCCTCGCCGTGCGCACTCAATTGCGGCTCAGGGCGGGATTAATGCAGCCAAAAATTATCAGAACGATAACGACTCGGTATTCCGACTGTTTTACGATACAATTAAAGGAGGCGATTACCGTTCACGTGAAGCCAATGTTTATCGTTTGGCCGAAGTTTCACCAAATATTATCGACCAGTGTGTTGCACAGGGTGTCCCCTTTGGGCGTGAATATGGAGGTTTATTAGCAAACCGTTCATTTGGCGGTGTTTTGGTAAGCCGTACATTTTATGCCCGTGGGCAAACCGGCCAACAATTGCTGATTGGTGCCTACCAGGCAATGAACCGCCAAATTGCAAATGGTAGTGTTGAAATGTACAACCGCCACGAAATGCTTGATGTAGTTATTATTGATGGCAAGGCCCGGGGAATTATTACCCGTGACCTGATAACAGGTAAAATCAAACGTTTTGGAGCACATGCCATTGTTATTGCAACAGGTGGTTATGGAAATGTTTTCTTCCTTTCAACCATGGCAATGGGAAGTAACGGGTCGGCAGCATGGCAATGTTACAAAAAAGGTGCCTTTATGTCGAATCCATGTTTTGTACAAATCCATCCTACCTGTATCCCGGTTCATGGCGATCAGCAATCAAAACTAACTTTAATGTCTGAGTCGCTTCGAAACGATGGCCGGGTTTGGGTTCCGAAGAAAAAAGAAGACGCTGAAAAATTACAGAAAGGGGAAATCGGCCCCAATGATATTCCCGATGAAAACCGCGATTTTTACCTGGAAAGAAGATATCCTTCGTATGGAAACCTTGTTCCGCGTGATGTAGCTTCACGTGCCGCCAAAGAACGTTGCAATGAAGGTTTTGGTGTGAATGGTGAAGGCAAAGCTGTTTTTCTCGATTTTAAATATTCGATTGAACGGTTAGGGAAAAATGTAATTGAGGCACGTTACGGAAACCTTTTTCAGATGTACGAAAAAATTACAGATGTCAATCCGTATAAAGAACCCATGATGATTTACCCGGCTATCCACTATTCAATGGGTGGTAGCTGGGTCGATTATAACTTAATGACTTCGGTTAAAGGATTATATTCAATTGGCGAAGCTAACTTCTCCGACCATGGAGCTAACCGCTTGGGTGCTTCAGCCCTGATGCAAGGTTTAGCCGATGGATATTTTATATTGCCATACACAATCGGAGATTATTTAGCCGATGAAATTATGGTTCCAAAAATCAATACCAATTCTCCTGAATTCGATGAAGTAGAAAATTCGGTTAAAGGGCGGCTTGAAAAACTTTACAATATCAAAGGGTCAAAAACAGTTGATTATTTCCACAAAAACCTGGGGCAGATTATGTGGGATTATGTTGGAATGTCACGAAAAGGTGAAGATCTGAAGAAAGCTATAAAAATGATCAGGGAACTACGGGATGAATTCTGGAAAGATGTTAAGGTTCTGGGTGAAATGGATAACCTTAATCCTGAATTAGAAAAAGCAGGCCGGGTGGCCGATTTTTTTGAAATTGGCGAATTGATGGCTATGGATGCTTTAGACAGGAATGAATCATGTGGTGGTCATTTCCGCGAAGAATCAGCTACCGAAGAAGGTGAAGCAAAACGAAACGATGAAAAGTTTACTTATGTTTCGTGCTGGGAATTCAAAGGTGAAGGCAAAGAACCGGAACTTCATAAGGAAAATTTGGTGTTTGAAAATGTTAAATTGACGCAACGTTCATACAAATAATAAATCACCAGTTATAAATCACAAATGATTTTGTTATGGCAGATAAAATTCTAAAAAAACTCAATATAAAAGTCTGGAGGCAAAACAGAGCTACAGAAAAGGGGAGATTTGAAACTTATTCAATAGAGAATATTTCTACCGGATCATCCTTCCTTGAAATGCTGGATATTTTAAACGATGACCTTATTAACAAAGACATTGACCCAATTGCTTTCGACCACGATTGCCGTGAAGGAATTTGCGGAATTTGCAGCCTTTATATTAATGGCCGGCCTCATGGACCAGATACTGAAATTACAACTTGCCAGTTACATATGCGGAAATTCAAAGAAGGTGAAACAATTGTTATTGAACCATGGCGGGCAAAAGCATTTCCGGTGGTTAAAGATTTGATTGTAGACCGGACAGCCTTTGATAAAATTCTGCAAGCCGGTGGTTTTATTTCAGTAAATACCGGTGGTGTCCCCGATGCCAATACAATTCCAATTGGTTACGATGATGCCGAAGAATCTATGGATGCAGCAGCTTGTATTGGTTGTGGTGCCTGTGTGGCAGCCTGTAAAAACTCATCGGCAATGTTATTTGTTTCTGCCAAGGTTTCGCACCTGGCAAAATTACCTCAGGGCAAAGTGGAAGCTAAAAAACGTGCCCGTAGTATGGTAGCAAAAATGGATGAACTTGGTTTTGGTGGTTGTACTAATACTGGTGCCTGCGAAGTAGAATGCCCAAAGAGTATTTCTATTTCAAATATTGCCAGGTTAAACAGGGAGTATTTGGTAGCACGATTCTCAGAATAACTTCAGAAAATATATTCAAAATTGAATTATAAAAAAACCCAACCAGATAAACCAGTTGGATTTTTAATTTCAATATTTTAAATTCTATTGTACGTAATCGTATCCCATTATTTGCGATTCACTGAATGTGGTTAATTCTTTTGCAACCATTTTATCGTAAATCATACCGTTGGTTCCATATAAAAGGGATTTTGCATCGTATCCAAGTATTCTTAAATATGCAGCAAGGAATGAGCTTGTTTGTCCTGTATAACAATAAACCACGATAGTTTTATCGGTTGGCAATGTTGTTAGGTCTGTTGCCATTTTCATCGATTCTTTTGGAGTATACTGCATTGCTCCCGGAATATGGCCTGGATCGGCATAATGATCAGCTGGCCAATAATTGATAATGTAATAATTGTCTTTGTTATTAAACACTTCGGTGTTTGAAATTTTAGCAGGGGTGTAATCTGCAGCTAAAACAGAACTAATGCGTGCTTCTAGGATGGCTTCTCCGGTTGTTGCTCCAGTCGATAAAGTTGGTAAGTCACCTTTTACTCCTTTTTCAGTTGCGGTAGAAACAAACTGGGTTGCATATGCATTCCCATTAGAAACAGTTGTATTCCACCCTTCGACAAACGTTTCATTCCAAGAACACATTCCCCATTTCATCGAATATGCTTTATCGTAACCCATAATTCTCAGTATTGAAGCAGCAAAACCAGCAGTTTGACCGGAATAACACACAATGGCAACTTTCGTGTAAGGACTTAAATCCACCCCTTCAATATGAGTCAGGATATTACCTAAAGTAACGTTAACTGCATTTTCAATATGTCCGGTTGCAAAATCAGCAGCCGGCCGGATATCTAAAATGTAAACCTGCCCTGTAGTATTTAAGGTTTTAACCTCTACTGCTCCCATGATGGATGGCATATCAGAACTTACATAATCTTTCATTAATGGTGAATCCGTTGATTCCAAATATTCAACCAATACTTCCGCTTCATTTATAATTTCAACCGGATCATCATCCTTCTCACATGAAAGTGTGAAAATGGCTAAAATAAGAACACTTAATAACCAATACTTTTTTGTAATCATAATTTTACTTTTTTAATTGCTAAACATTGTAATTTTAAATTGAATTATTTTGTCCAGAAAACGGGAAGTTCTCCATCTACAGTAATTTTTTCTGTTGCGCTCACTTCCCATTCCAAGAGATTTTCTTTGAATAAATAAAGTACTTTGTTTACCAGCACATCGCCTTCTTTCCTGATATGGCAATTGTTATAACAGCGTTTCCCGTCTTCAACCTGGGTACGGCTTGTCCATTTCAGGATATTGTGAGGTGATGTATAATTATAGGTTGGAAATGCATCAAAATTTTCATATTCAGCCACGTCATATTCCTTCCAGTTATCAGGTGCTGCAAGGGTCCGCCTGACCAAAGCAAATTCATAATCCTTAACATCAGGAATTGGATTAAGGGCGATTTTATAATCGATGTATGAAGGCACTCTGGCTCCTTCGCCATGGATATGGCAGCTACCACAATTATTATAATCCTGCGAATGGCACACCTGGCAATTAAAATCGGTATAATGTTGCCAATGGTACGAATTGGCAACTTCAAGCCCGTAATGACATTCCTTACATTCGGGTAATCCAGAGTATGCATACCTTTGCTCTACTACCTCTCCGTTTCCATGGAGTTCATCACCACTATGGCAATCCATACAATCGTAACCAAGCTTGGTAAGATGTACATCGGGTTGGGTACCGCTTGCTACACCCAAATAGGCGTGCCCTCCCCTTGAAACATGGCAGGTAACACAAGTGCTTACCATATCAGGTGTTCTTGTAAAATCGTGCCCTTTTGCTAAACCTCCGCCTCCAATTGGTGGACGAACAACATGGCAATTTCCACAAGTCCCATGGCAGGTTGCACAATTTGCATTATAACCTGCAATTTGATGTGCCGGAAGTTGACTAAAATCTTCAGGACCCGATAAACCACTTCTCATAGCAACTTTTCTTTTTTGCCCGGTTCCATTGTGAAGGCTGGTTTGAAAGTTTTCGACTATAGATGCATGGCACGATCCGCACTTCTCTTGATATTGCTCCGAAGGATGAGAAATAAAATCACCTGAATGGGCTACCATTTTATCAACCGTTAAATCGGTTCCATTGTGGCAACCCACACAACCAATTTCATAATGTCCTGATTCTTTATACGCTTCAAAACCATCTCCACCCATATAAACCCTGTCATACGGTTCGTAATGTGGAGCTTCACCTCCGCAACCGCCTGCAGGAGCCACAGTGTCAGCAGAATACACTTCTTGTAAATAAGCATAATCTGTATGACAACCCTCACAAGATGCAACATTTTCACCCAATTGATCTTCTGTTTTATCCTGATTACAACTACCAAAAAAAACCATTAACAAGACAAATGTCAGATAAGTTTGAGATGAATTTATTTGTGCTTTTTTCATTGCCCTATCCTTTTAATTAATACGTATTTTTTTCTTTATTGCCGATAAGCAAATATTAACTATTAAAAGGAAATGCCAAATAAAATAGAGTTGGCATAGAACCTGAATTATACTGATTTATAAATATCCTGTTTCTGATTTATATCAATTTTTTTCCTGATATTTGTGTCAGATTAGAATATGGACTAATGGAAAGAGATTTACAGTTTAGTGGGTGTACGATCAGTGCCAATCAATGCAAGTGTTTTGAAAAGCTGACAGAAGAGGAATTAGAATTGTTAGAAAAAAATTCTGTAAAGGTTAAATATAAAAGGGGGGAGATTCTTTTTAAACAAGGGGGACTGGTTTCGCAAATAATGTATATGGAACAGGGGCTGGCAAAAGTATACCTCGACAATGGTAAAAATTCCTTGGTTCTGAAAATAATCCCGGATGGCAATTTTCTGGGGCTTGCATCTGTTTCAGAAGAAAATAATACATACCAATATTCCGTAATGACTTATGTTGATTCTCTTGTCAGGCAAATCGATATTTCTTTTTTTAGGAAATTGCTCAATCAAAATCCAGGATTTACAAAAGAAGTAATTGACATTTTAAGTACTAACAGTGTGCTGATTTATGGCCGGTTTTTTTGCCTCACCCACAAACAGGCATACGGAAAGTTGGCTGATATTCTTTTATGTATTACCGACCAGATATTTAAAACCCGGGAATTTGACCTTCCCCTTTCAAGAAAAGAACTTGCCGAGTTATCAGGCATGAGTGCTGAAACTGTTGTAAGAATGCTTAAAAAATTTCATGAGGAGGGATTAATTCAAATGAAGGGTAAAAGTTTCAAAGTGCTTAATTATGAACGGTTAAAAATGATTAGTGAAACTGGATAATTGTTAATTACGCTCTAACATTTAATATCTGAGTTAATTAATCCAGATCCCTCATCTGCATCCTGAATTTGAAATGTGATTAAGTTTATTTTAAAAAAGCTGGAAAATATACACTCCTTATTTCTAAATAACTGTACCATGACATTGTCAGAACAAAGTTTTGGCGGCAATACCAATCCCGGTGCCTGCGAAGTAGAATGTCCAAAAATTATTTCTATTTTAAATATTGCAAGGTTGAATCGAGAGTATTTAGTGGCGAGGTTTAGTGAATAAAATATTAATAAAACAAATAATTTACCTTGCAATCTGAAATACCAAATTTCAATTTACAAGGTAAACTTATGTTAATAAGCTGTTATCTTTATTTCGGTTGCTTTTCCAATATCTTCACATGAAAAGTGGAATGCCCAAAAGTATTTCAATTTCGAATATTACAAGGTTGAATTGGGAGTATTTGGTAGCAAGGTTTTCGGAGTAATATTAACATTAACGCCTTAAATCTTAATCCATCCCAATAGGAGCACCTTGTGGTGGCACAACTGTAACTACTTTTTTAAATTTTTCAGGATATTCTTCAAACTGTTCGATCAGGTAAATAGCATAGCCAAAATGAGCTTTTTGACCTGATTCAATTAGTGAACCGTATATTTCTTTAGCAATTATTTTAATCTCATGAATTTTTAACCAAGCAATTGCCTTAACCTCATTTGATGCAGCATCGTTTACAGCAAGCTGCATTAGATTTAATAACAACGCATTATCAACCACTTTTTGCAACTCACCTAAATAACCACCAGGCTGATTTCCTTTCCAGCTTATAGCAATAATTTCATCGAGCACTTTTACCAATCCTGGCTGTTTGGGGTCCCTTCCATGGTATTCAATCAAGCGCTGCATACGCTGAGGATTTGTAAGCTCGCCAAAAACCATATTTACCAATGCTTCCGCTGCACTCAAAGGATCAAAAGTAACGCCGGTTTTAGTTTTTATATTTTCGTTAGTACTTCGTCCATAACCCATGGGTTTCGGCGGGATTATTTTTAAAAGATTTTCGGGGAATGCAAGTGCCTCAGGTTTTAAAACTTTCAGCAACGATTGCAGCGCGTCTTCCTGATCTTTGGCTGGTATCATTTTGGTAATTAATTGCCCGTCGCCCTTAAGTGCATATCGATAATTAAGCCCGCCAACTACTTTTGCAGCCGCTGTGATTTGATAACGATGAAAATAATAAATTGGCACCAAAACGTCTTCCAATGTAGCATAAGGAGTGCCTTCAGGAATAGTATTTTCTCCAAAATTATTTAATGCAATTTTTCTGATTTCCATTAATCGGTCAAGTTCTTCATATGGTTTTTTTCCATTATCCCATTGATGAGTGTATGGATGAGCACCCCCAGCCGAAGTGGCATCGGAAAGAAAAGACATACCATCTTTTATACTTTTCTGAATAATGTTATTCAAGGCTTCCTTTTCATCTATCCCTTCAGGAAAATCCTGGTAGCCATAAATTATTGAAACCTTATCCCAATCACCTATTTTATCATCATAAGCTTCTGAAAGATCAATCTCCCCCTTACTAATTTTCACCAGCGGATGAGGGTAATCCATTACCGAAGAACGGTTTTCGGCACTTGAACTATAGGCATGTGAAAGCCCTATAGTATGACCCACTTCATGTGCCGAAAGCTGTCGAATACGGGCTATAGCCATTTCTTTTGCTTGCTCCAATTCATTTTCATCTTTACCATAAGGTGAAAGTAATCCTTGTGCCATCATTAAATCCTGTCGTACCCTAAGCGAACCCAAAGAAACATGACCTTTTATGATTTCACCCGTACGTGGATCAGTAACTGTATTTCCATACGACCAACCACGGGTAGAGCGGTGTACCCATTGAATTACATTATACCGAATATCCAGCATATCAGCTCCTTCTGGCATTTCTTTTACAATAAACGCATCTTTATATCCGGCAGCCTCAAATGCCTGATTCCACCAACCTGCTCCTTCAATTAAAGCCGACTTAATAGGTTCCGGCGCTCCTCTATCCACATAATAAATAATCGGCTCAACCGGTTCACTAATTTCTGCTTCCGGATTTTTCTTTTCCAGCCGGTGGCGCGCAATAAACCGTTGAATAATAGGCTGGTCAATCGGGACTGCATAATCCCCATATACGTCATATCAAAAAATCCGGCACGGGGATCATAAAAACGGGGCTGATAATTATCATCAGGAAGTTCGATAAATGAATGATGCTGACGAACTGTTACCGAAGCTGCAGTTGGTGTAACGCTATTTATTTGCCTCCCGGTAGGATTTCCAGTAAAGGTCAATAAAGCCTCAAATTCACTGTTTTTTGGGAAATTTCTGATTCCATCCAAATAAAGTGCAGAACGTGATTTATCAATTTTATAAGTCCCCTGATTGCTCCTTTGTAATGTCCCCGATACATTAGCGGCATCCTGAAATAAAAACTCTGTTGCGTCTATCCAGTATTTCCCGTTTTCTTCCTTTTCAATTTTAAATCCCCACAATACAGAAATTGCAAATGCATCTTCAACTGCTTTAAGTTCATCCTTGTTTTCAGAACTTGCCCTATAATCGTAATTGGGTTGAACCAGAAGAATTTTATTCCCGGCTTTTATAAATTTTACAATTTTAGGTCAGTTCAACTTACCCCTATCGAGCCCCAGATCATTTGAACCAACACCTGATGCTAATGAAGAAACATATAAAAATTCAACTTCAAGCTTATCAATTTCAAGGATGATTTTATCTTCACTTTCATTGTAATTAAAATTAAAAAACCCGGCATATTCCTGCCCATTTGTATAATTTATTCCTATAAAAAAAAGAGTAATAAAAACTGCCAAAAAAGAAAACTTTTTAAACATGATATAATTATTTGGATTATTATTTCTAATTCTTTAAAACAAATTTTCTGGAGTAAATAGATTCATCCTCCGCATTAAACACAATAATATAAATTCCGGGTTTCCATCCACTCGAATTTAGATTTAAATTCGTAAGCTTAGATACTTTCCGACCCGCTATTTTTCTTCCCCAAACATCCATCACCAAAATCCGGTTCACATTATCAGGGAAAAAAGTTTGAATAGTATGATTCTCTTCGTTTACAATTAATCGATATTCTTTTTCATTCAAATACGGCAAAACTAATGTCGCTTGTCCACAAGTATCACATAGCTGATATTCGCAAACATTATATACAAAATCGTAGGTGGCATCAAACCCAGGGGTTGGAAAAATACGATTATAATCGCCATAGCGACACCAGTTAGGAATGGTTTCCGTATTTCCCCAGTCGAATCCGTTAAAAAAACGGAAATAAACTTCCGAGTTTGCCAACAGAGTAAGAGTTTTGGCATAAAGATTTTCGCCCACTTTTTCCATTTCTAAACGTGGACCCCAGGTATCATAAAACTGACCGTAAATATACATGCCTTCGTCTTGAACAGTGTAACCTTCCATATTAACCCGAAACGTAACACGCACCGAATCAACAGCCTGATAAACATATTGCCAATGCTGATTAAATATAGTGTCGGATGATGGAACACTAAAAGCCCGGTTGGTGGTGTTTCCAACCCTGTAAATTTCAGGAACCGTTTCGGGCTGCCCGCCTCTGTAAAACCTGTACACCTGAAAACTTTTTTCAGGAAGCCTCGATTGATATAAAAAAGTAGTTTCACCGGTTTTTTCCATTTTAACTCTTCCCCCTGCGGAAAAAGTGCCCTGAATATAAAAATCATTCCCCTGCACATACTCCGGTTGCACATTCAATAAAATGCCCACATCAACACTATCGCTGATTTTAATTTCACTTGAAATTCCGGAATATAAATAATTCATGTAATCAATTGAAGGATTAACTTCGTTCCCTTTAGTAAAATCAAAAAACGAACGATTACCCCAGCTTTCTCCTACAGTTCCCCAGGCATTTATCATATCATGTCCTTGTACCCAGAAAGGTTCCCAGGGCATCATGCCTTTTCCACCTCCATCTATAATTTCCTGTGTCAAATCAATAAAGTATTTTTTTTGCCCCGAAACCGAAGCATAATAATTTGGCTCCATCTGAGAAATTTCATCCTGCGTCGGAGCAGAACCAAAGGTCTTCCACAAATAAGATGTTTCAACACACATTACATCTTTACCAAACTTGTTTTTCCATTTTGCCACATAATCACTGATGCTGGCAATAGGTACATCCGACCAACGTGGGTAATATGAAAAACCAATTATATCAAACCCGCTTAGCCCTGCCGGAATCATTTGATCAAACCACCATTCCACATTCTGAGGCTGCGCAACATGAATAATGGTTTTTGGCATTATTTCACTAATTGCTCCTGCATCCTTTACCGCTTTTATTGCCTGGTTCAGCAAAATTGCCAGATTTGTTTTACTGGATGATAGCCTCCCGTGAGGGAAAAGAAATCCCGGATTTATTTCATTGCCTACCTGCACATATTCAGGCATTAATCCTTCCACATCCAAACCAGAAAGGACGCGAAAGGTATAAACATAAATACTGTCTTTTACCTGGTTAAAAGTTAAGCCCTCCCATGCTTTGGGAATAATCTGGTTGCCGGGATCTGCCCAGGTATCGGAATAATGAAAATCAAGGCAAACCGCCAACCCTTGTTCTTTTGAACGGCGTATGGCTTCTTTTACATCGTAAAAATCGTGGTATAATTGAGTTGCTTCTTTCCCGGCATCAATATAAACCTGTTTTGTCCAATCAGGATTATGCCATATTCGTAATCTCACACAATTACCACCATGGCCGGCAAACAATTTATACGGATCAACCGATTCTCCGTTTTCTCTCCAATCAGCACCTTTATCGCCAATATGGTTAACATACGATAAATCGGCTCCCATACAAAACTCATCATGAGTATAAAAACTCTGAGCATTTGCTTCAACAGCCATTACCATTATTAAAACATATAGCAAATATTTAAAACTCATTAATTTCAATTTTAAAAGTCCAATATAATCAAAAAGATTTTTCAGTTTATCGATTCTGTTAGAATTGCCATTCAATTAGCTGAATTTCATACATAAGACCAAAAAATATGATTTTTGTTTATACTTTTCTTATATATAAATTCTAATTTTAGAATTCAATAAAAACCAATCATCAATGAAAAAATACATTGTCCGCGATATTCCACGTCGCGATTTTTTAAAAATGAGTATGAAAGGCGGGCTTGTTTTTGCTGCTACTCCTGCAATTTTATCGAGCCTTACTTCATGCGGACCGGATGCTGTATCCGCTTCAACCGGATTAGATATCGATCCAGCTATCCTTAAAAAAGTTATTGGCAAAGCCCTTGAAAAAGGAGGCGACTTTACCGATGTATATCTCGAAAATCGGATATCAAGGCAAATTGTTATGGAAGAATCCAAGTTTAAAAGCGGTTTGTATGGGATCAGCCAGGGTGCTGGTGTCAGGGTAATTTCCGGAAATAAAACCGGTTATGCTTATACCGATGAAATTACAGAAGAGAAACTTTTAAGAGCTGCAGAAGTGGCTTCATTTGTGGCACAAAACAGTTCACCAATTTCTCTGGTTGATATAAATAAAACCGAACGGAAATCATTTATTACGGTTGAACAGCCCTTGTCTGAAATTGCTGATTCAAAACGGATCGAAATAATGCAGCGAGCCGATGATGCTGCTTTGAGTTACAACCCTGTGATTAAAATGGCTTCAATCGATTATTATGATGAAATTCGTTCAAGGGTAATTGCTAATTCCGAAGGTGTTTACTTACAGGATTCGAATCCACTCATGTTCTTTATTGTTCAAACCATGAGTGATAATGGTAAAGTACGGCATATGTCGCGTGAAAGGATAAGCAAACATTCGGGTTTTGAAATGTTTGAAAAATTAACACCTGAAATGGTAGCTGAAAAAGCTGCCCGTGAAGCCGTAGTTATGCTTGATGCCGAAGAAGCACCTGCAGGAATTATGGATGTTGTAATGATGAATGGCTGGGGAGGTGTACTGGTACACGAAGCGGTTGGACACCCACTGGAAGCTGATAACATTGCAAAAGGCATTGGTGCCTTTACCGGAAAAGTCGGGCAAAAAGTGGCCAGCGATGTATTTACCATGGTTGACGACGGATCGATACCCAATGCCCGTGGAACCATCAATTTTGATGATGAAGGAACCCAGGCTCAACGAAATGTGTTAATAGAAAACGGGGTACTCAACGGGTATATGACCGATGTGCTAAGTGCCAAACAACTTAACCTGGAGCGCACCGGCAACGGCCGAAGAGAATCATTCCGGAATATTCCTATCCCCCGTATGACCAATACATTTATTGAAAACGGAGAAAGCGATCCGGCTGATATTCTTGCTTCAACAAAAAAAGGTATTTATGTTCAGAGCCTGAGCGGTGGTAGTGTAAATCCGGTAACCGGTGTATTTAATTTTACCTGCCGCGAAGCTTACATTATTGAAAACGGTAAAAAAACAAAACCTGTTAAAGGTGCTACTCTGATTGGTTCGTGTATTGAAGTTGTGTCTAATATCGATGCGGTTGGTAACGACCTCGATTTTGCCCCGGGAATTTGTGGTAAAGGACAGTCTGCCGAAGTGGATGCCGGTCAACCCACTGTACGCATCAGAGGAATAAATGTAGGTGGAAGCAGGAGTTAACCTGAAATTTTCTGACAGGTTAACATTCATTAATTAATTCGTAAAAAATAAAAAAACTATAAAAATGGATTATACAAAACTTACCAACGACCTTGTTTCCAAGGCACTGAAATTCGGGGCCACTGCCGCCGAAGTATATCTTGAAACAGGGCGAAACCTGAGTATTCAGGTTTTAAACGGTGAAATTGAAACCATCGAAGAAGCTTCCTCTGCGGGTATTGGATTCAGGGTAATTGTGGAAGGGAAAATCGGATTCAGCCATTGTAACGACTTAAGCGAACAATCGTTAGAAGATACATTAAAACGTGCCATCGAATTTGCAAAACTAACTACACCCGATGAAAACAATGTGCTACCATCTGAATCAGAAATGACAAAGGTTGATGGATTATTCGATCCTGAAATTGCTGGAATCCCAATGGAAAAGAAGATTGATATGGCACTGAAAGTTGAAGAACTTGCCATGGCTGATTCCCGTATAGCAAAAAGCTCAGGAGCAGGTTATGGGGAAGGAGAAGGAGAAGT
>JABMQB010000935.1 GCA_013203525.1 Mariniphaga sp. | reverse complement strand
TTCCGGGCATGATACTTATAATGGATTAGCTGGGGGTTATGGTGGAATATTTATTGAACCAATTATTGGTTCAAGGCTTCCGGTTCATGTTTCATTTCCAATACTTTTTGGGATTGGAGGTGTAGCCCTTGTTGAAGATTCAGGATGGTGGGATCATAATTACAATTACGATTCAGAATCAGATGTTTACCTGGTTTTTGAACCCTCTGCTGAAATAGAAGTAAACCTAACAAAATTTTTAAGGGCTGCCGGCTATGTTAGCTACAGATATACATCAGATGTTGAGCTAACCGGAATGAATGCTGACGTTTTAAAAGGCTGGAATATGGGAATGGCATTTAAACTTGGAAAGTTTTAAATACACAAAACAATAAGAGCCCCGAAATAGGGCTCTTATAATATTTCTTTTAAATTTTTTAAAGTTTAATATAATCAGTGGTATTTAAAAACTCCAGGCTCATTTTACAACTCTCAAGAGGTTCAAAATTATATTCTTCAACTTCCACAACTCCATATTCAACTCCCGCTTTTTCTTTTGCTGCAAAAATAGCTTCAAAATCAATCATTCCACTGGCACCTACTTCTTCTTTGTCTTTAATATGCCAATTTTCAAATCGCCCCGGATAAGCATTAAAATAATCAACAGGATTTTTCCCTCCTTCAATTATCCAGTAAAGGTCCAATTGAAACATCACTTTATCGGCGTCAGTCAACTCAAGCATCCAGTCGTAAACGGGCTTTCCTTCTAATTCTGTTGTAAATTCATTTGCATGATTGTGATACCCAAACCTAATTCCTTTTGCATTACACTTTTCTCCAACAGTATTAAAATAAGCACAATACCGTCTTAATCCTTCGATGCTTTCATAGCCTGTACGTCCCATCCAGGGCATAACTATCCATTTTACTCCGGCAACTGCGTGAGCATCAATACATGCATCCCACCAAGCCATGGTTGAATCCCAGGTAGTATCATTAGGGACATCCATCCCGGTATGCGAACCCAGGAATTTTAAACCATTGGCTTCGCACAAGTCTTTAAATTCTACAGGCTGCATTCCATAGAATTGACCATCGCCATACCCCGCAGCTTCAACAAATTTATATCCCATTTCGCCTACAGCCGCTACTGTAGCTTTAGCATCTTCATTCATATCTACACGAACCGAATAAAGTTGTAATCCAATAAATTTTTCTTTTGGAGCTTGTTGACAAGAAAAAATTGATGTTGCTAATATCCCCGTAACAAAAATTAAGAGGATCCATTTAAATTGATTTTTTTTCATATTAAAGTTATTTAGATTATTTGGCCTGCGTCGAAATTACAAGATAATAACAACAAATAAAAACGCTTATTGTATGCATTAAGGATTTTAATATCTGCTTAGAGAAAATAAAAAATAAAACCGGAAAGAAATCTTTCTAAAATATGATATTATAAATGTGAAAGTAAATCTTTATAATCTGTATTTTTGCTCTTCGAATTATGGTCATGAAAAATAAGGAAATATTAGGTTTTGGATCGGCTCTAGGTGCTGCTTTTTTCTGGAGTTTTTCATTTATCTGGTTCAAAATTGCATATCAGGCTTATCAACCAATTACGGTAGTTATTTTCAGGCTTATCATTTCTGCGGTATTAATTCTGCTAATAGCCTCTCTCTTAAAAAGATTGCAAAAACCCACATGGAAAGATTTAAAGCTTTTGTTTTTAATGGCTTTTTTCGAACCTTTCATTTATTTTCTGGGCGAAAGTTATGGTTTATTATATGTCTCTTCTACTGTTGCAGCTGTAATAGTAGCTACAATACCTTTATTCACTCCAATTGCTGCCTGGTATTTTTATAAAGAAAAAATTAGTTGGATGAATCTGGCCGGTATGTTTTTATCCTTTGCAGGAGTGGCATTAGTTGTTTTAAATAAATCATTACAATTTGAGGCATCTCCGTTAGGTGTGGGGCTTGAATTTGGCGCAGTATTCGCGGCCATTGCATACTCCATAATTTTAAAAAACCTGGCATCGCGTTATAATACGCTTTCAATAATTGCATGGCAAAACTTATTTGGTATTCTGCTTTTCCTTCCAATCTGGTTAATTCTCGATTTTAAAGGTTTTATTGAAACTCCGTATAATGCAAAGGCATTCCGGGCTATTATTCTATTAGCAGTATTTTCATCAACCTTAGCTTTTGTGTTTTTTACTGAAAGTATAAGAAAACTGGGAATTAACCGCTCAAATACTTTTATTAATTTAATTCCAGTTTTTGTAGCTGTATTATCTTTTTTTATATTAAAAGATAAACTCACATTCCAAAATATGATTGGGATTGCAATTGTAGTATCAGGATTATTTCTTGCACAGGCAAAAAGGAAAAAACCAAATAAGAAAAGGAAAGCTTTTGAAATTCATAATGTTTAATAAAAGTGGACATTAATATGTTATCAATAGGCATAATTATCCATAAATAATATCCATATCAAATGGCTGATATCGATTACAAATCACCAGAAGAACTTAAAATATTGACAGATAAAACAAAGGATGAAACAGTTTCTTTTCTGAAAAAACTTAAAAAGAATAAACCAAAAAACCTTGATTCAGTTGTTCATAAAATGCATACCGATGCATTTTCAAACTTTAACTGCCTTGATTGTGCAAATTGCTGTAAAACAATTGGACCCAGGCTTATCGAAAAAGACATTAACAGGCTTGCCAGATATCTCAAAATAAAACCTTCAGAATTTATTGAACAATACATAGAAGTTGATGAAGATAATGACTTTATATTCAGAGATCACCCTTGCCCTTTTCTTTTACCTGACAACTTTTGTATGGTTTATGAACAACGCCCAAAGGCATGCCGTGAATATCCACATACCGACCGAAAACGCTTTTATCAGATTCTTGATTTAAGCCATAAAAATTGTGAAACATGCCCGGTTGTTTTCAGTATTATTGATAAATTGAAAAAAACTAACTTGTAATTACTTATCTTTAGAAATTAACCTCAACAAAATTATTATGGGATACATGGGACTGGGTATGCAAAGTTGGATTACCCGACTTAAACCATCTAAATTCTTATCGAAACGAAGCAAACAAGATGGCGGTGGCATAGAAAAGATGTTTGGAATCGATGCTAAAGATTATTACCACTACAAAAAACGAGATCTAAAAAATTTGCTCAAAAAAGAAGGTAGCAATGAATATAAAAAACAATTAATTGCAACATTATTAGCAGAAAAAAGAAAAGAAGATTTAATAGACATCCTGATTGCAGCAATAATAATAGTTATTATTTGCATTTTAGCAATCATATTTGTCCCAAAACTAAACAGTATTACTCTTGTTAATTAACTCAATAAGAATTCCAATATATCTATCATTAATTCCTTCATTTAGACTGCTTAAAATAAATAGATATCTTTGGCGTTTTAAAGAAAAGTGATAAGAACAAATGATTCAAAAATACTACTTCACAATATTATTATTAATCATTGTTATTGTTGGCAAAGCACAAATTGGCGGGGAAAATACTTACCAATTCCTTGAGCTGACCAACTCGGCGCGAATTGCCGCACTTGGAGGAACCCAGGTTGCTATTAACGACAGCACCGACCTGAACCTTCCTTATTACAATCCGGCATCATTGTCCCCGGAAATGTCAAATCACGTACTTTTCAATTATGTCGATTATTTCTCTGATATTAATTATGGCTATGCCTCATATGCCAAAACCTTTGATAACATAGGTAATTTTGCTGCTGGAATGCATTATATAAATTACGGAAAATTTATTGAAGCCACTGAAAACGGCGAAGTAACCGGCAATGAATTTAAAGCAGCCGAATATGCCCTCAATATATTTTATTCAAACAAATATGGCAGGCTGAAATATGGAGCCAATTTAAAACCCATTCTTTCGGTTTTCGAAAGTTACAGCTCATTTGGAATTGCATTTGACCTGGGGGTTAGTTACAGCAGTAAAAACCAACTTTCAAATGTTGGATTAGTTGCCCGGAATATCGGAACTCAAATTTCAACCTATTATGATAATGGCAACCGGGAATCAATTCCTTTTGATCTTCAAGTGGGCCTTTCAAGTAAATTAGCGCATGCACCTGTTGTGGTTCATGTCACGCTTCAACACCTTAATAATTGGGATCTTGCCAACCCGGAACCTGATGAAGAAGATAGAGAAGCAATAATTGTATTCGAACCTCAGGAGAGTTTTGAAAAACAAGTAATGCGGCATGTTGTGCTGGGAATTGAATTGTTACCAACAAAAAATTTTACACTCAGAGCAGGGTACAATCATCAACGCCGACAGGAATTGATGTTAGGAGAAAGAGCTTCAACTGTTGGTTTTTCATTTGGATTTGGTGTACATGTTAAAAGGTTCCGCCTCGATTTTGCTACTTCACGTTTCCACCTTGCAGGTTCATCAAACCTGTTTTCGCTTGCCTTCAATTTGAATGAAGCTTTCTAAAATTATCACACCTCAAATCTTTAAAAAGAAACTTATCTTTGTGCATATCTGACAAAGAAAAAATATGCCGGTAAAAATAATAATAGCTATTGATGGTTTTTCATCGTGTGGTAAAAGCACACTTGCCAAGTCACTTGCACGAGAGTTGGGTTATGCCTATATCGACAGTGGAGCCATGTACCGTGTTGTTACTCTTGTTGCACTTCGAAATAATTGGATTAAAAATAAAATTCCTGATAAAGCAAAAATTATTGCCGGATTAAATAATATCTCCATTTCATTCAAATTTGTTAAAGAAACAGAAAAAAACACCACTTTCTTAAATAACGAAAATGTAGAAGAACAAATCCGAAAACTGGATGTTTCCAATAATGTAAGTCCAATAAGTACTATTAAGGAAGTAAGGAAAGAAATGGTGAAATTTCAACGGCAAATGGGAAAAGAAAAAGGAATTGTAATGGATGGCCGAGACATTGGTACAGTTGTATTCCCACAAGCAGAATTAAAAATATTTATGACAGCTTCGCCTGAAATAAGGGCACAAAGGCGATATGATGAATTCGCCAGCAAAGGGCAGATAGTAGAAATGGATGACGTAGTAAAAAACATTGACGAACGCGACTATATTGACCAAAACCGTAAGGAAAGCCCATTGCGCCAAGCTGAAGATGCTATTGTTCTTGATAACAGTAATTTTACACTTGATGGGCAACTGGAATGGGCTTTACAAAAAGCAACTGAAACAATTAAAAATTTATGATAGTTGAGATCGATAAAAGTTCAGGATTTTGTTTTGGTGTTGTCAATGCAATTAAAATTGCAGAAGATTCCCTGAAAAATGAAAATGAACTCTACTGTCTTGGTGATATCGTTCACAATGGTGAAGAAATCAACCGATTGGAAAAATTGGGTTTAAAAACAATTTCACGCAAACAATATTTCACTTTAAAAAACTGTAGTGTTTTAATTAGAGCTCATGGTGAGCCACCAGAAACCTATCAGTACGCAATTAAAAATAATATCGCCCTAATTGATGCGACCTGCCCGGTAGTTTTAAAACTACAAAAAAAAGTATTAAAGTCTTATAATGAAAACAAACCAAAAAAAGGGCAAATAGTAATTTTGGGTAAAAAAGGCCACGCCGAAGTAGTTGGTTTAAACGGGCAAACTAATAATGAAGCGATTATTTTACAGACCGAAGAGGATCTAAACAAAATTAATTATTCGCAGCCGGTTACAATGTTTTCACAAACAACTCAATCGGTTGACGAATTTAAACGCTTAGCACATAAAATCAAGGAAAGTTCAGATGATAATGCTTTGGTAAAAATAAATGATACTATATGCAGACAAGTGGCAAACCGGGTTCCCAAACTTGAAAAATTTGTTTCAAGGCATGATTTGGTGTTATTTGTTTCAGGTAAAAAAAGCTCGAATGGTAAATTCCTCTTTGAAGTTTGTAAGCAGAAAAATTCAAATACTTATTTCGTTTCAAGAACGAAGGATTTAAATAAAGATTGGTTCAAAGAAGCCAAATCGGTTGGCATTTGCGGGGCTACTTCAACCCCTCAATGGCTTATGGAAGATATTGCAGAATGGATAAAAAACAAATTCTGAATTGATGAATATGGACTGGAAATATTTTTTGGCGATTTTCCTGCTTATTCTTTTAGGACTAAGCTCTTATAGCCAAAAACCATCATTAAATTATATCGATAAAATTGCGGAATCAAAAGCAAACCTGTATTTAAGAAAAGCACATTTTTCTGAAAACATCAGCAATACCGATTATGACCTTATTTATCAAAGAATGGAATGGGAAATCAATCCGGCAGTAAAATATATTAAAGGAGCAATTACATCACATTTTATTTCCAATAAAACTGAACTGGAATCCATTCAATTTGACTTACACCATGCATTAACAATCGATTCCGTTAAATATAAAAATCAGTTTCTCGCCTATCTTCATCAGAATAATGTTTTGACAGTATCATTAGAAACCCATTTAAATTCTTCAGAATTAGATTCATTAACGGTTTTTTATCAAGGAATACCGGAGTCCACCGTATCTGGTTCATTTGTTCAGTCACAGCATAATAATGTACCTATTATCTGGACACTCTCTGAACCTTATGGAGCCATGGAATGGTGGCCTTGTAAACAAAGCCTTTCCGATAAAATTGATTCAATTGATATTATTGTTACATCCCCGGAAATGTATCGAACAGCAAGTAATGGCATTTTAATTTCTGAGAAAACAAATAATGGTATGCGAACCATGGCATGGAAACATCGATACCCGATTGCCACTTACCTGGTTGCCATAGCAGTTACCAATTATGCCGATTATTCTGATTATGTGGACCTGCCGGATGGAAAACAGATAGAAATTTTAAACTACGTTTATCCTGAAAATCTGGAAAATGCAAAACAAAAAACTCCACAAACCATTGAAATAATGGAACTTTACAACCAGCTTTTCGGGATTTACCCATTTGCAGATGAAAAGTATGGCCACGCTCAGTTTGGTTGGGGTGGTGGAATGGAACATCAGACCATGAGTTTTATGGTAAGTTTTGGCTTTGATTTAACGGCCCATGAATTAGCACACCAATGGTTTGGCGATTATGTAACCCTTGCAAGCTGGCATGATATCTGGCTTAATGAAGGATTTGCCACCTGGGCAACCGGATTGGCTTACGAAAACCTCCTTAATGGTGAATGGTGGCCCAATTGGCGGCAACAACTTGTTCAAAGAATTACCGCAGAGTCCGGAGGATCAGTATATGTTCAGGATACAACAAATGTTTCCCGTATTTTTAGTGGCCGATTATCCTATTCAAAAGGTGCATACCTTTTACATATGCTTCGATGGATTTTGAGCGATGAAGTACTTTTTAAAGCAATTAATAATTATTTACAGGATCCGGAAATTGCCAATGGTTTTGCAACCCAGGAAAAACTGGTTTATCATCTCGAATTGGAATCAGATACAAACCTTACTGAATTTTTTAATGACTGGTATTATGGAGAAGGATACCCGATCTATACTTTGCAATATTCCCAAAACTCCGATATGCTCTTAAAGATCAACCTGTTTCAAGAAACTTCCCATGAGTCTGTTGACTTTTTTGAGATGCCTGTTCAAATCAGATGTTACAGTAAAGAAAAAACAGATTCAATAGATTTCAGATTAGAGCACAATTTAAACGGCCAGGAATTTATTTTTGATCCTGGTTTTAAAGTTGAAGAAATAAAAGTCGATCCGGAGATTTGGTTAATTTCCAAGACCGGGCAGATATTGTCAATTCCATGGGTATACAATTCGGATGAAATTATGATCTATCCAAATCCGGCAAAAAATTATTTAAATATTTTCGCTCCAAATAAACAGGAAATAAAAGAGATTAATATTTTCGATTCTTCAGGGGGGAAAATACAAAGTTTTAGAGAAAATCAAAACAGGATTTCAATTGAAAATTTATCAAACGGACTTTATATGATTAAAGTTGTAACAAGTTCTGGGGAATTAATTCAGAAAATTGTAAAGCAATAAATCACCAGTTAAACTTTATGGTCTGAATCAAGTCAGGATGAAGGCTAAGTGGTACCGGGCTAACACCGGCAACACTTTCAACTATCTCTTTATCTTCTTCGGAATATCCTTTGTCGGGGAAATTAAATTCAACAATTACCTTCGCAACCCGCCGTGGATCAGAAGCCATAATTTTGGTAACTTCCACTTCTGTACCTTCGAGGTCAATTCCACTATCCCGGGCTTTTATTCCCATTATTGACATAATACAGCTTCCAAGTGAGGTTGCTAAAAGATCGGTTGGTGAGAAAAATTCTCCTCTTCCCTGATTATCCAAAGGAGCATCGGTAATCACTTTATTACCCGATTGCAAATGCTCACTTTCAGTTCGAAGCTTGCCCAAATAAATAGTTTTTATAGTAGCCATATCTTAATGTTTTGTATTGATTAAATATACGACTATTTTAGCAACTCAATTTTTCAATGTATGAAAAAACCTGAAAAAAAGATTGTCGATTTTATTAATAGCCACCATGTATTAACTCTGGCTACTTCAAACCAAAATATACCATGGTGCGCTAATTGTTTTTATGTTTTTCTGGAAGAAGAAAATATTTTGGTTTTTACCTCTGATGATAAAACCAAACACATTAATGATGTTCGGTTAAATGCTAATGTCGCCGGAAGTATTGTCCTCGAAACAAAAACCGTTGGAAAAATCCAGGGAATCCAGTTTCTTGGAATAATGGAAAAACCTGAAGCTATTCTCGCAAAAAAATCCAAAAAGGCTTATCTGAAAAGATTCCCCTATGCAGCCTTAATGAATACCTCACTTTGGGTACTTAAACTGAATTATATTAAAATGACCGACAACAGGCTAGGATTTGGGGAAAAACTAATCTGGAAAAAATAAATCCAAATACTCGAAACTAGATTCTTAAAGTTGCATAGTATCTTTAATTCGTTTCAAATAATTTTGCATTTATTATTCTTTATTCTACATTTGGGAATCGTAACACAAATTAAAAAATAAGTAACACGATGTCAGTAACTCGTTTTGGCGTATCATTGGAAGAAGATTTGCTTATTGCCCTAGACAATTACGCAAGGGATAATCGGTTTGCCAACCGGTCGCAGGCTATCCGCCACCTGATCGAAAAAAATCTCACTGAAGAAAAATGGAAATGCGATAATATTGTTGCGGGTGCTGTAACTCTGGTATATTCCAATCAAAAAAAAGATATTCAATCAAAAATATCAGAAATTCATAATAAATATCGCAAAGAAATTTTATCAACTCAATGTTTTCATCTGAATGAAACAAATTGTTTGGAGATAATTGCGGTTAACGGACCATCACGAATGCTTACCGAAATTTCAGAAAAATTAATCAGTATTAAAGGAATTCAACACGGAAAACTTGTAATGAGTAAAGCATAATTTTTTTTCCCACATAGTAACACCTTTTTAAAAATAAATAACACGAATTAAAAATTTAAACATGATCAAACATATTTTACCCATCATAATTCTTGTACTAACAATATTTAGCATAAATGCTCAGGAATTAAAAGGTACAATAAAAGATATTGAAACAAATGAACCATTGGAAAATGCAACCATTCTTTTAAAGAAAACTAAATTAGGTGGAGTCTCAGATGAAAAAGGAAATTTTTCTATTACCGGAATTCCGGAAGGAAAATATACCGTTGAAGCACGATTTGTAGGTTATGCAAACCAACAACTACAGGTAAATATTGTTAATGGTGAAACTTCTGAATTGAACTTTGATTTGACACCTGAAATCTATATTCAGGAACAAGTTGTGGTAACAGCCAACAAGCTGGGAATTGACAGGGATAATGCCCCCTTGAACGTAACCGTAATAAACCAATGGGAAATTGAACAAAGTACCGAATCTAATATTTTACCGGTTATAAGTTCAAAGGTGTCAGGGCTATTTGTTACTGAACGGGGAGTTACCGGATTTGGTGTCTCACCTGGTTCAGCCGGAAAAATCAGTATCCGGGGTGTAGGCGGAGGTGAAAGTTCTTTCCCAGTTTTGTTGCTGATTGACGGACAACCTCAGTTTATGGGAATTTTTGGACACCCAATCCCCGACTCTTATGTTTCATCCGATATTGAAAAAGTTGAAGTTTTAAAAGGACCCGCCTCTGTATTATATGGAACCAATGCCATGGGTGGGGTTATTAACCTGATAACACGAAAACAAAAGGAACAAGGTTTTTCATTAAAAGGAAGGTTAATGTATGGCTCGTTTAACACGCAAAAGTATTCAGCATCTACTGGTTATAAATCAAACGGATTTAGTATTACCGGCTCATTTAACCACGACCAGACCGATGGGCACCGCCCCAATTCCAATTTTAACATCAATAACGGATATGTAAAAATTAACAATGAGATAAACCATCATTTTACAATCTCGGCAGATGTAAACCACAGCCTTTTTAAAGCCTACGATCCGGGGTCGGTGTACTATGAAAATCCCGAAGAATTCGATAATAAAAGCCACTGGGTTGATATTGCCCGAACAAACACCTACTTTACCTTATCAAACAAGTTTGAAAAAATGAAGGGCGGTATAAAAGCATACTACACCCATGGCGATCATGACATTTACGATGGCTGGAAATCGGTTGATGAAAATATCGGGTTAAGTTTCTACCAGGGATTAACACTATTCGATAATAACCTTATTAGTTTTGGTTTCGAAATGAAAAAATACGGTGGGAAAGGTACTGCAGCAAGCCTGGGTGAATTAAGTGGAAACTGGGTTAATGTAAACGAAACAGGAGTTTATTTAATTGCTCAACACCGGTTTTTTAAGAAGCTTTCCCTGAATTCAGGTATCCGGCTTGAAAACAATTCGTTATTCGGAAACCAATGGGTGCCTCAATTCGGTGCAGCATTCGATGCTTCTGAACAAACAAAAATTAAAGCTTCTGTTTCGAAAGGATTTCGTAGCCCAACAGTTCGTGAGCTGTATTTATTCCCTGCAGCAAATGCAGAATTAATGCCTGAAACAATGTGGAATTACGAAGCAACTTTGATTCAGCATTTTGACGGGAAAAAAGGGAAAGTTGAAATCACTGCTTATTTCGCTGAAGGTGAAAACCTGATCATCGTTGTCTCTAACCCAACACCTCCGCCACCAGTTAAAAACCAGAACAGTGGCAGTTTTTCACACAAAGGAATTGAAGTAGAATTAAATTATCGGACAATTAAAAACCTCAACCTGTCTGTCACATATAGTTACCTGAATATGGATTCTCCCAAAGTATCGGCACCAAAACATCAGTTGTTTATAGGTGGCAATTACACAACAGGCAAATTTGATATCAGTGCACACTTACACCGAATTGGTGAATTATATACAAACACTAATCCGGTTACCATTCAGGATTATATCCTGGTTAATAGTAAAATCAATTTCAGGTTAAATAAAAATATTTCAATGTTCCTTTCAGGTGAAAACCTACTTGATGTTGAGTACCAGGTGCAGCATGGATATCCGATGCCGGGGTTTACAATTTTTTCCGGGATAAACCTTTCTATTTAAAGACACCGTTAAGCAATAAATAATTAAAGTTTTTTAAAATAGATATTGCTTGAATTTAAATGACTCCGTGATTTTTCGGGTGTGGCGAATTCCAATTCGCCTAAATTCTGCGGTTTGGAAACCGCAGCACCCTATTCTTTAAAAACCTCAAGCAAAACTTCCAGAATCTTTTTCCCGGCAACTGCCACATTGGTACCCGGTCCAAAAATAGCAACGGCACCAGCATCCATTTGATTTTAGATTATCCAGCTATTCGTATAAAAACAAGTTAGCATAAACCGGATAAATTAATGTTTTGTTTCCTATCTTTAAAAGAAAAAATGACCGAACAAAAGTTAACTATCCCGATCGATAAAATCATTGCTGATTTTGAAGAATCTTTAAATCCTGAATACAACCGAAGAATAATCCTTTTTGAAACGTGTGGGATGGGGAAGACTTATTTTTTGAATAAGTCTTTTAATGAAAAAGAAAAAAAATTCCTGTTGTTCTTCGTCCGATTAATTCTTCCTAACTTTCAAAGTATAAATTAACCCAATTGCAAATATGACATATAACAAAAGAGAACTGGAATTAGATTTAATGAACAAGTATTATGAGGTGTTACGAAAAAATGACCCTCTATTAGGACAAATACAAACTGTTTCAGTAATTCATGGTGGAGGAATGTTGTACGAGAGCAAAGAAACCAATAAACAGCATAAATCTGAAATGCAAAAAATTTCAACTTCATTAAACCTCAAAAATGAAGTAATCAGAGAATATAAAATTGATGAATTCAGCATTTTTATGTATGAATTCATTAATGGACAATTACAGGAATCATCAAAAATGATATTTAATGAAACCAGTTCAATCTCAGAATTTACTGGTAATGTTATGGACAAAAGAGGGGGCAAACTGGACTATGAATACTATCTTGAGGTATTAGAGAAAATGGACATTAGGTTTGACAAAAATGGAAATCCTGTAATGCCAACAGTGTTTTGCAGGAAAGAGCTCTTTGATAAATTCTCAAAAATAAAGCCTACAGAAGAACAAAAAACTAGACTAGATAAAATAATACAAACAAAAAAAGAAGTGTGGTATGCTAACAAGCATTATAGAAAATTATCTCACATCAATTAAGGAAGTACAATTCTTTCAGCCATTTATAAATTTATTAGATGTTTTAGGATATCAAGATATCCAATTATTGCATGGTCCAAATGAATTTGGGAAAGATATTATTGCAAAGAAAGATGGAGAGCAGTTTGCATTTGTTATTAAGGTTGGAGATGTTAATCAAGGGAAATATATGAATGAGGTTAAAGGGCAATTGTCTGAAGCTCAAACAAATTCTCTAGCTCACCCAAATTTTGTTTATCCTCCTTCAAAAATAATATTTGTAACAACTGGAAAGTTAACACCACAAGTGAATCTCGCTATGCAGAATTTAAACGATTATTCTTTAAAAAATAGTCTTCCTGTCATAGAAGTCTGGACAAAAAATTTCTTAGTAAAAGCATTTTCGCACTCTGGAATAGAACCTTTTTTTAATCTTCATTCAAATCCCCAATTTGTTATTGACTTTTACGATATACATACCAAAATTATCAAAGATGAGATGTTTCAGTCATTTGATGTTGAGAGACTTTCAAAAAAGTGGTTAGAATTTGATTTTTCCATTAATCTTAACCGGCTTCAAGTATTCTTTGAAACGTATTACTTTTCTAAACTTTTATTAGAAAGAAATAGAAATTATGAAGCTCTTTTGTTTGTTTCCGCTTTGGTTCGAATTCTAAGTGTTCGTGGGTTAATGAAAGAGAATCAGGAGCATCTAAAAACTTTCATTTTCGAAATTATTAAATCGTCGAATTACATTATTGACCAAACTAAAGTTTCGGAAGAACTAGGGAAAATACAAGGATTCTTTGATATAATTTATTACCCCGAAAGGTGCCTTGAATTGGCAGAGTTGCTTTCAATTGGGATTCTTTTAGGAGATAATACAATCGAGCAATCCTTTATTGGATGTGTCAATGAGAAAGGGAGCTATAAACCATTGAGTGATAATTATGCCTCTACCGTTTATCTGGTAGCAATGGCAATGTTAAAACTTAATTTAAAAAAAGAACTAAGGAAATATATTATTAATTGCACAGTTTGGCTTTGCGATAGATATGACGAATTAGGAATTGCACCAGTTGGAAGCAAGAAAGAATTGGAATATAGTCAACTGCTTTCAGAACATTTGCCTAGTTATAAGAATTACCAGAATGGATATAGTTTTATTGCAACTGTTCTCCTAGATATTTGTGTGTTTATTAAGGATTTAGACCTTTTTAAACAGATTGCGAATGATTTTAAAGCTGTTGAAATTGCTCCAAATTATTATCATATTATGAATGAAGATGATATATGGAATTATGATAAAATTGTTACAGAACATGATCCTAACTTTAAAATTGAAGATCTAAAGGGATATACTACAATGAGTAATAAATATGGAATGAATGATTCTTATGTAGCCCAATTGAGCCTCATAGAGTTAATATGTAACATGTTTTTGTTGCGAGATAGATTTTATCCATATTCTGGATTCAAAAAATTAAGTGGCAAATAATAAAGCCGATCCTCTCAAAACCGACTTTATATCTTTTGTCTTTTTTACTGACAATTCAGTTCTCAATATTATTCTTCTTTAAACGCTTCCAACAGTACTTCAAGAATTTTTTTCCCGGCAGCAGCAACGCTGGTTCCCGGTCCAAAAATAGCTACAGCACCAGCATCGTACAGGTATTGGTAATCCTGATGAGGAATTACACCCCCAACAATTACCATTATATCGTCACGCCCCAGTTTTTTGAGTTCTTCAATAACAGTAGGAACAAGTGTTTTATGCCCAGCAGCCAATGACGAAACTCCCAAAACATGCACATCGTTTTCAACAGCTTGTTTAGCTGCTTCTTCAGGAGTTTGAAATAAGGGCCCCATATCCACATCAAAACCCAAATCGGCATAACCTGTTGCCACAACTTTAGCACCACGATCGTGGCCATCCTGACCCATTTTTGCAATCATTATCCTTGGCTGACGTCCTTCCAATTCAGCAAATTTTTGTGCCAGTTCCTGAGCCTCTTTGAATTCATCTTTATCTTGTGCTTCCGATTTATACACGCCTTCAATAGTTCTTATTACTGCTTTATATCGTCCTGCAATTTTTTCGCAGGCATCTGAAATTTCTCCCAAAGATGCACGTTTTTTTGCAGCTTCAATAGCCAATGTCAATAAATTTCCTTTCCCTGATTCAACCGATTTGGTAATAGCAGACAAAGCTATTTGTACTTCTTTTTCGTTTCTTTCAGACCTTAATTTTTTCAAACGCTCAATTTGAGAAAGGCGGACTGCCGTGTTATCAATTTCTAAAATATCAATTGGATCTTCTTTTTCCAAGCGGTATTTATTAACACCCACAATTGTTTGAGCACCACTGTCGATTTTTCCCTGTGCCCTTGCCGCTGCTTCCTCAATCCGCATTTTAGGAATTCCTGTTTCAACTGCTTTTGACATTCCTCCCAGCTTTTCAACTTCTTCGATTAATGCCCAGGCTTTTTGAGCTATCTCGTGTGTCAACGATTCCACATAATATGAACCTGCCCATGGATCTACTGAACGACAAATTTCAGTTTCCTGTTGAATATATAACTGAGTATTACGCGCAATCCGTGCTGAAAAATCGGTAGGTAAAGCAATAGCTTCATCCAATGCATTGGTATGTAAACTTTGAGTATGACCCAAAACTGCAGCCATTGCTTCAATTACTGTCCGTCCAACATTGTTATAAGGATCCTGCTCAGTAAGTGACCAACCGGAAGTTTGTGAGTGGGTACGCAATGCCATTGATTTTGGATTCTTGGGATTAAATTGTTTTACGAGTTTTGCCCAAATCATTCGCGCCGCACGCATTTTAGCAATTTCCATAAAATGATTCATCCCTACTGCCCAGAAAAATGACAGACGTGGAGCAAAGGCATCCACATCCAATCCGGCTTTAATTCCAGTGCGCAAATATTCCAACCCATCGGCAAGTGTATATGCCATTTCAATATCGGCAGTTGCTCCTGCTTCCTGCATGTGGTAACCTGAGATAGAAATTGAATTAAACTTTGGCATTTTCTGCGAAGTAAACTCAAAAATATCGGCAATAATCCGCATTGAAAATTCAGGTGGATAAATATACGTATTACGAACCATAAACTCCTTCAGGATATCATTCTGAATAGTCCCAGCTAATTGATCTAATGTTGCACCTTGTTCGAGAGCAGTTACAATATAAAATGCCATAACCGGTAAAACTGCTCCATTCATTGTCATTGAAACTGACATCTGATCAAGCGGAATCTGATCGAAAAGGATTTTCATATCCAGAATTGAATCAATAGCAACACCGGCTTTTCCAACATCGCCAATTACACGAGGATGGTCGGAATCGTAACCCCTATGTGTTGCTAAATCAAAAGCTACAGATAAACCCTTTTGCCCGGCCGCCAGGTTACGACGGTAAAATGCATTAGATTCTTCAGCAGTTGAAAAGCCCGCATACTGGCGGATTGTCCATGGGCGCATGGCATACATTGATGAATAGGGTCCACGTAGAAAAGGAGGTAATCCCGCGGTATAATTCAGATGTTCCATTCCCTCCAAATCAGCTTTTGTATAAATTGGTTTTACCGGAATCTGTTCCGGTGTCATCCAGGTACTTGTATCTGTATTACCTTCCTTTGCTCCTTTACCAAAGGTCGATTTAATATTTATGCTTTTAAAATCTGGTTTCATTATAATAAGATATTAGATTTTTAGATATGAGTAATGAGACTTAAATTCCAAGTTTAGACTGATAAGCCATTAACTCTTCTAATAAATTACTTTTTACATGAATAAAGTTTGTGATTCCTTTTTCTTCTAATTCTGCTTTACATGTAGGATTTCCAGCCACTACCACAATTTCCTTATCCAGTTTTTCTGCTATTTCAGGAACTAATGATTTATATTCATCATCAGAACTGCAAATAACAACAATATCGGCACCGGCAGCTTTAGTGGCTTTTACACCTTCATCAACCGAATCAAATCCATTATTATCAATTACACTCAAACCAGCAATTGCAAAAAAGTTACAGCTAAATTGAGATCTTGCTTTTCGCATGGTCAAGTTTCCTATGGTAAGCATAAATGCTATCGGACGTTTATTTTCCTTTGAATAAACATCCGTTTTATAGCGTAACTCTTCAAACGCCTGAGCGCCACGGTAAGGT
>JABMQB010000934.1 GCA_013203525.1 Mariniphaga sp. | reverse complement strand
GTATATTGTAATGCTGGAATTTACCCTGACAAAATACAATCATACAATAATGCAAGACTGATTTACATGCCAATAAATGCAAGTGGGTTTAAGGGAATTATTTATGACATAATAACTTACATCCATGCATTGATTAAAAGCGATATTATTCTTTATCTCAGCCCGGTAGGATCAGGTTTTATTACTCCATTAAAAAAGATATTCCGTAAGAAAGTTATTATAAACCATGGCGGATTAAATGAATGGGAACGTGATAAATTAAGTCCATTAAAACAAAGATGGGCTAAATTTAACCATCGGGTAGCATCAAAGTTTGCCGACATAAACATAGTTGACAACTATATTTATAAACAAAGTTTAAAAGATAACTTTAACGCCAATTCTATTATTATTAAATACGGAGGCGATCATGTCTCAAATGAAACGGTTGAAAACAAAGAATTTTCAGAAAAATACAATTTTGTAAATAGCAAATATGCTGTTAGTGTTTCAAGAGCACAAATCGATAACAATTTACACCTTGTATTACAAGCCTTCGAAACCTTCAACAAATTTAAACTGGTTCTAATTTCAAATTGGAACGTTTCGGCATATGGAAAAGCGCTTTGGGAAAAATATCAAAATAACACAAATATTATTTTACTTGATGCTATTTACAATCAACAGGAACTGAACTACATTCGTGGAAATGCATGGATCTACATCCATACTCACTCACGATGCGGAACAGCGCCTTCGCTTATTGAAGCCATGTGCTTAAATTTACCTGTTATTTCATTTGATGTTAAACCAAACCGTGAAACAACGGCCAATAATGCAATTTACTTTGATAGTCCTGAAAGCTTGTTTCACACTCTGGAATCGTTGACTGAGAAAAATTTAAATGAAAACAGGGCAAATATGATTGCTTTAGCAAAACAAGAATTTCAATGGTCAAAAATATCAGATGAGTATGCTCAATTATTTGATGACCTATAACCAATTGATTTAGATTCCAATTGGTAAATAAAAACCTTAGAATTAATAAACCCTAATACTATTAATCATGATAAAAGAACGCGAATCTCTACTTGAAAGGATAAATGTATTTTTTCAGGTAATAATGACCATAATGGTACTGTTTGCAACAGTTTGGGGTATCAAACTGTTTAGTGGACAGCTTCCTGTAAATTTAAAAGATTATATTACAGTTGTGTTAATAATTGCCCCTATCTGGTATACTTTACTCGAATTGTTTGAACTAGGTGCTATGGCACGTATTCAGCGTTACAGACAACTTGCGCAAAAATATCTAACCGTTGTTTTAATTGGATCGATATTACTTTTTGTTATTATCAGAATAATTGGCATTAATATTTTAACCAACATTGAACTAGCAATTTTTGTAGTAGTCAACCTTGCTGTTCTATTTACACAAAAATCCATTGGAAGAACAATTTTCAAATATTTTAGAAGCCGTGGATACAATACCCGTATGATATTCATTATTGCAGACGAAACCTCAACAAACTTTATCGATCAGATAATTGAATCAAATTACTGGGGTTACCTTATCGGTGGTATCATTTCTGATTCAGATGAAATAATTAAAAAATATGGTGACCGCTATACCATTATATCCGAAAAAGAAGACTTTGCAAGTTTAATTGACAACAAAGTTATTGATGAAGTATTCTTTTGTAAAAAACACTTCAGAACACGTGAACTTAATTCGTACGTTCGGAAAACCCGGGAAGTTGGAGTAATTTTCCATCTTCAGTCTGAAGTACTTCGTTTCGATGGATTAAATCCGCAAATGTCAATTTTAAACCATCAGTTTTTCCTGTCATTTCGTAATACACCTGAAAACTATCTGGCATTAATGGTAAAACGTGGTATCGACTATTTATTTGCTATTCTGACACTTACTTTGACCACTCCAATTATGGCTATTATTACTTTATTAATAAAAATAGAAGATGGTGGTCCCATATTCTTTTCACAAACCAGAGTTGGGAAAAACGGAAGGCACTTCAAAGTGTTGAAATTCCGAACAATGGTAGAAAATGCAGAAGAATTACGCAATGATTTAATGGATCTTAACGAAGTTGATGGCCCGGTTTTTAAAATTAAAAACGACCCCCGGATTACTAAAATTGGTAAATTTTTAAGGAAAACTTCACTCGACGAATTTCCTCAATTCCTAAACGTATTAATGGGCGATATGTCAATTGTTGGCCCAAGGCCACCAATCCCAGCTGAAGTAAAACAATATAAACGCAGCCTTAACCGCCGCTTGAGCATTAACCCGGGAATTACTTGTATATGGCAAGTTTCTGGCCGGAATAATATTTCATTCGATAGATGGATGGAGATGGATATGGAATACATAGACAACTGGTCGTTAAAACTTGATTTTATAATTATGCTTAAAACATTTAAAGTAATTTTTGCAAGCAATGGCCAGTAAAAAACTCCAAATAATAATTTATTAGTAGCTATTTAAACTACCAAAATACAGACATAATGAAACGTTTCTTTTTATTTATTTTAATTGCGACAGGCGCGTTGTTTTTTTCATCGTGCCAAATGTCAAAACATCTAACTTATTTTCAGGATCTTGAAAAAGAGCAATCGCTGTTTGGCATTCCTGAAGAAGTGCCTGAATATCGTATCAGGCCACTGGATAATTTGTATGTAAACATTCAAACCCTCGATGAAGAAGTAAACCAACTTTACAACTCAACACAAGGAAATGACAATTACTTTTCAGGTCCTCAACAAATGTATGCCGGTTTGCCTTCTCATTATATTAATGGGTACCAGGTAGAAACATCTGGGAAAATAACTTTTCCTATTTTAGGCGAAATACAGGTTGCCGGGCTTACTTTACTTGAAGCACAAGGTAGAATAAAAGACAAAGCACTGGAACTTTTAGTTGAACCTACAG
>JABMQB010000933.1 GCA_013203525.1 Mariniphaga sp. | reverse complement strand
CGTGATATAATAATAGTACTGCTGATTAAAACTACCGATAATACAAACTGGACCACCACCAGCAGATTCTTTAAGCTAATTCCACCTTGTTTGTTATCATTTATTTTTTTCATCGCCTGGACAGGACTAAATGAAGAAAGATAAAGAGATGGATAAACAACCGATAGGAGTATTAGCATGATTATTACTGTAACCAACATAAATATCATGTATTTATTTTGAAGATGCCCGAATGTAACAACCTTGTCGGTAATAGATTGGAAGGCAGGAATAAATAATAAAACCAAAATTGCGCTCAATAATAAACTAAGGAAAATCATTATCCCCTTTTCTATTAGAAATTGTTTTAAAACTGATAATTTATTTGCACCCATTACCTTACGGATACCAACTTCCGGTCGGCGTTGTTCTGCTTTTGCAGTTGATAAATTGATAAAATTGATTGAGGCTATTAAAATGAGAATTAAGGCAATTCCCAAAAACTGGTATATATATTGAATCCTGTTATTCTCGCCGGAATATGAATATAAGCGTTCATTTTTAAATGGAAATAAATGCAGGGTTGTAGTACTTTGTCCTTTATCTTTTAAAAGGTCTGTTATTCCATCATTTAAGTTTTGTATATCTGTACTCTGAGCAAGCAAAATACTGGTACGAGGCCAATTATTATTCCATTGTGTAATATCCACCCCATATAACTTATTCATAAAATCGAGTGGTGCCAGAATCTTAAAATCGAGGGTTGAGTTTTTATTATTAGTGGCAATTACAGCACCAACAGTAAATGAAGATTCATCATTGATTTTAAGCTCTTTACCCACTGCCGATTCATCTCCAAAAAATAATGTGGCAATCTCTTTGTTAATGATAATTTTATCAGGAAATGCAAGCGCATTCCTGTCACCCTCTAATACATCATAGGTGAAAATATCCAAAAATTCCTTATCAACACAGAATATCGGGCCTTCTTTAAATTCAATGCCCTCGTATTTTATTGGTTGTTTCCATACACTAACAAATGTAGTTGCGTTTTCAATTTCCCCGTAATTATCCTTTAGTTCCTGACTCAATGGAAAAGGAGTATTAGATATGATCAGCCTGCCCCTCAGAAAATTGTTGATGTTCATAAACTGTATAAATATTGTCAAGATTTTTATGGAATTTATCAAAGCTTAATTCATCTACTACCCAAAAAAGGATTAGGGCAACTACAGCAATTCCAAGAGATAAGCCGGTAATGTTGATAACAGAAAACGTACCATTCTTCCTGATATTTCTCCATCCGATAACGAAATTTTTTAAAAGCATTTTTTACAGATTTAATTGATTAATGGGAATATATATCCCAATGTAGAGAAGACCTGTAAATCGCCGAATCATTACTCAGGAATCGTTGTTTTTTTCTGAAAACCGCAATTTTTCCCAACATGTATTGAAAGATGATGAATTTGTTGAGGGAAAGGTATTATTCATGGCATATTGCCTCCATTACGACCGCTTCTTCTGGCTTCGACAAATAAGGATTAATTTCAAAAACTTACAAAAGAACATTGCTCTTGCCTTTTCGTTACGGAGTGCTTCCATCAACAAGGTTTTGGGATCAACTTTACTCGTATCGAAGGGTTTCGACCGGATTCCTGATTGCTGCCCTCCAACTTTGCCAACTAACTGTTAACAATGCAATTCCTAAAGCCAATACTCCGGCAAGGGCAAAAATCCACCAACTTAATGAGGTTTTGTAAGCAAAACCTTCGAGCCATTTATTCATGGCGTAGTATGAAACTGGCACAGCAAGAATAAAAGCATTGGCTACCCATTTTAGAAAATCTTAGTTAAATGCTTCTGGACCCCAAAACCACTAAAGCCAGCCTCATAGGCACAATAGTAATTTGCATGTGGATAATTCCTTTTCAAATGATTTATCAACAAACCAGGCTCTGGGTTTTGGGTAAACGTTTTTAACGCAGTATCATTTGAATATAAAGCCACTTTCCAATTCTTTTTATGTGTATCAATTCCTATATAAATATTTTCGCCATTAAAATTCAGTTCATTATCTTGTGTCAGCATAAGTCTTTAGTTTTAGGTAAGTAATATTTTGTCAAAACTAATTTACTTAAAAATCTTAAGGACTTATGCTTTACAAACATAGGGTCTCAGGATGACACAGGGTGAAAGAATTCATATACGTGTCATGGGAGCTTGTCGAACCATGATGTTTCGTTCCCTGCAACATCCTTCAATCCATCAAAGGTTGGTCAGGTGGATTCAGGATGACAGCCTGTAATGCTATACCTTCAATTTTAATTCAGCAAGTTTTGTATTTATAGTTGCTATTTCTGTTTTTGATAATTCAAACTGCATAGCTACTGCATTTTCCTCAATCTGTTTTGGAGTTCGCGACCCGGCCAAAACACAGGTGATTCCCGGTTGCTGTATAGTCCAGCGCAATACCAGTTGTGCCAAAGTTACCTTGTGGGATTCTGCAATTGGTTTAATTGAATTGAGGAAATTATTAATAAGGGAAAGGTTTGGTTCCTGGAAAAAAGGTGTATCCGGACGGTGGTCGCCTTCACCAAATTTATGGCCAGCTTTTATTTTACCTGTTAATATGCCTCGCTGAAGTGGGCTGTATGCAATTATTCCAACGTTATTTTCGATGCTCCAAGGAACCAAGTCTTTTTCAATATCGCGCAATACCATACTGTAAGGCATCTGGTTGGTTGAAAGTTGGGCAAATTTTGAAGCCTCTTTCATTTGCTCAACCGAATAATTGCTAACTCCACCGGCATCAATTTTACCCTGTTGTTTTAAAATTTCAATGGCTTCCATGGTTTCTTCAACAGGAGTTGAAGGATCGGGCCAGTGCTGCTGAAATAATTCGATATAATCGGTTCCCAAACGTGTCAGGCATTCTTCACATTCGGCAATTACTTGTTCTTTGCTTCCACACCGGTAAATATCTATAGGAGTGCCATCGTTCAATTTGGTATTTTTAAAATGGATACTTCCTTTTCCTTTTGTCCATGTAAGGCCAAATTTTGTAAGAATCTGTACTTTATCGCGTTTCCCCTTAATGGCTTTGCCAACAAGTTCTTCGCTTAATCCAAATCCGTAAACAGGAGCAGTATCGATGGTAGTTATCCCGATATCGATTGAATGCTCAATGGCTTTAACCGATTCTTTTTCATCGGTTCCACCCCAAAACCATCCGCCAATAGCCCAAGCACCAAAAGCAATCGGAGTTATCTGAATATTAGTTCCGGGTAATTTGTTTTTCATATATTTCTCTTAAATATTTTCAAAGATAAATTTTTATTTTATGATTTGTCCTGATAAGCTCTGCCTGCCGGCAGGCAAGCTTGCTGCCAATAACATATCCGGTATTCGATCATCTCGATCAGTTTTCTAATGGTGAGAGATCGGTTTGTTTGAAAAGATTTCTCCTCGCATACTACCAATAACAGATTTTGTATTATTTGTCATCTCGACGAAAGGAGAGATCTTTTTTTGGAAGAGATTTCTCACTCTCGTACCTCGGGATTCGAAATGACAAATCCGAATAATCTGTCATTTTCTCATTATGCCCAATAATTTTGGATGAATCCTCGAAATGGCAATATTATTGACCTATCTGGTATTGTCTCATTTTGCTAATAAAACTAAATAAGCATTCAGGAAAACGTTGAAGAAGTGAACTACTCTTTAAAAGAATGGTTCCTTAATTCCATTAAAATTCCATTTAAATAAT
>JABMQB010000932.1 GCA_013203525.1 Mariniphaga sp. | reverse complement strand
CGGCTACGATGGCCTCTTTACTGATGTTTTCTTTTTTCTTGTCCATGATATTTGTGCGGTGTTAATTTACACTTTTAGTGTAAACCTATATCAGGACAAGTCATTATGGTCAAATTCTGATTCTTCCCATGTAGTTACAGAATGGCATACAGTGCATTCAAGCGGATAACCAAGAGTAAGATGATTTTCAGCTTCCTCGTAATTTTGCTGGTGGCATGAGTAGCACTCAGTGAGTGCACCAACTGTAGTACCCTGATGGCATTCGGAGCATTGACGGCCTGAATGGCCTCCCTCCAATTCAAAACCGGTTTCATTATGATTAAAATCCGAAGGCTTCCATGAATTTTCATTATGGCAGATTTCACATTCCGTAGAAATTCCTGCCTCAGAATGTTTTGGATCATTTGCCTGTATATATTCATTTGAATGGCAACTGTTACATAATGTAGATGTTCCTCCATAACCTTCTGAATGGCATTCAAGGCAACCAGTCGAAGTATGTGCTCCTTTTAAGGGGAAAGCTGTATTGTTATGGTTAAATGCCCCTTCTTTATTTCCCTGAGGATGGCATGCAAAACAGGCATTGTTATCGGATGAATATCCACTTTCATCTCTATGTTCCTGATCCATTTTAGAAACTTCATGGCAATTTGTGCAATCAAAAACAAAATAACTTAAAGGATTGGTATGGCATTCGTTACAATTATTCCATTCTCCGCGATGACTACCAGAATAAACCGGAAAATAAAACTGGTCATGAGTTTCAAATCTTGCGGGCTGCCAATCGGGATCAATTGTATGACACTGCTCACAGGAGGTTGAGAAAATTATATCATCATGCTGCGGATTAGTTGCTTCATTATAATCATCTAAATGGCAACTATAACATTCATTTGAAATTGGCTCTAGAATATTATTGCCATGGCAAACAGCACAATCATCAATTTTGTGTCCTTTATTTAATAGGAAAAAAGAATGGATAAATCCTTTTGATGACCATTCATGTGCATTAACATCATGGCATTCAAAACAGTTTTCAGAAAATCCCGCCTGTTGATGATTTGGTTCAGTTGTTTCAAAGAAATTCTGTCTATGGCAATCAATACAATTAATTCCCAAAGGTTCAAATTCCAACCGGGAAGCAGATGTGTGGCAATTAGAACAATCAGCAGTATTATGCGCACCAAGCAAGGGAAACCGACCCTGCTGATGTAATTCAGTTATATTTTCTACTATCCAGGAATTTGCATCGTGACAACGTGCACAATCAGTTCCAACAGTTGTGTTGTGCATATCGGTATGGCAACTGAAACATTCTGACTGTGCATCCGAAAAAATCAAGGTTTCGTGACATTTTTTACAATCGGTGTATTGATGTTGCCCCTCAAGAGTAAAATCCGTCTGATCATTGTGTTCAAACCTGGAAGAATCAACTGCATACACCCAACTACCAGTAGTATGGCAATCAGCACAATCCATCAAGAGCTTTTCGCCATGAGGTGACTGAGCCCAGGTGTTTATAAAAATAAACAACAGTCCAACTATGAATGGCAACTTGCGCATGAAATATCTTCAAATTTATATTTAACAAATCGCTTCCCGTTTTCTACAATAGGCTTATGACATTTAATGCAATCAAGTCCTATATGTTTACCATCAATTTTAAATCTGGCTTTTTCATGATTAAATTTTTCAGGTTTCCAGTTTTCATTGGTATGGCATTTCCCACAATCGGTTTTATTATTTTCTACAAATTGATAATAGTGAATATCGGGATGGCATGTTACACAATTTTGATTCAATTCCTTAAAATGCTGCACTGATATTCCTTTCTTTTCAGAGTAATGGCACTGCCTGCATGATACATCAGCATGTTTACCTTCTAAGGGAAAATCAGTTTTTTTATGATCAAAATCAGTCAGGTTCCAGGCTGTTTCATTATGGCAATTATTACAACTTCCATTATTAAAATATTTTTCCTGAATATAATTTTGGTGGACATTTTCGTGGCAATTTGTACACCCGGATCCAATATTTCTGAAGGACCATTTATCTTCCTTTTTATGGCATTGAAAACATGGAGTGGCCAAGTGACTACCATTTAATTTAAAATCAAGGAGGTTATGTTTTTCGATGGTATAATTTGACGAAGTGAAATTCTGAACCGAATGGCAATCGGAACAATCAGGTTTAATATTGTTTTTCAGAAACTGATTGTTATGGTAATCATCATGGCAATCGGAACAAAGACTGTGTTTAACAGGATTAGTGTAACTTCCTTTGTGGCATTTGGTACAATCCAAAGTTAAATGCCGACCTTCAAGGATATAATTAGTTTTTGAATGATCAAATGAATTCATACTTTTAATAGCACGGAATGATTCTTCCGAATGGCATTTCGTACAATTGCTACCAAATTTGTTTTTATGTACATCTTCATGGCAACTCGTACAATTGGAATATTCAACACCGGAAAAAACCTAAAATTTTTTAGTTCTACGGATTTCAATTTTATGGCATTTTTCACAGTCAACAGTAATATGCTTTCCAATTAAAGGAAATTTACTGTTTTCATGTTTGAATAATGATGCTGGTTTAAACTTATTTTGGTTATGGCATGTTGCACAATCCTTAGGCAAAGTTTCCTGATGGTAATCATCGTGACACGAGAGACATAAAGTTCCCAGTCCCAAATAGCTGCCTTCCTTTTTTTGTGATACCTTATTTTCAATTAAACTATTTGTATGGCATGATTTGCAACTCAATTCCTGATGCTTGCCAATAAGTTCATAACCTGACAAATTATGGTTAAAAGTCGCGGAATCGAATCGGGTAATAATAAAATCCCTTCCAAAATGCTCGCCATGGCACGAAGCACATTTTTTATCTTTTACTTCTATTGATGAATGGTACCCTTTCTTAATAACAATGAGATTCATTATTTCAGTATGGCATTCAAGACATTTTGAAGTAGTTTCTTTTTCTCCCAAAACATGGCATTTAGTACAGTTTGAAATACCTTCGAGATGAGCATGGGCAGTTGTTAAATCACCCGGTGAAATTTGTGCAAATACATTTCCGCTGATCAGCACAAAAAAAAGAAATCCTATTTTAATAATCTTCACCATTTATTACCCAACTATTTTTCATGTTTTAGAATTGCCTCACCAAATTTCCTGGTTATATGAATTCCGGTTTTTTTTAGAAATTCGGTTGGTAATTCGCCTCCGGCAAAAATGTAAACCAGATCGTTTGGAATATTTAAGTCCTCATCTGTTTCCAATGTTTTAATGTATACACTTTCATTTTGAATAGAAACAAGATTTGATTTTAGGATCACCTTTAATTTTTTATCTGAAATAAATTGTTCGAGTTTTTCTTTATTCCTGGGTTTGATCCTTGAAAAAGCATCACCCCGATATGAAAGAGTTACTTCGTTCTGTTCAGCTAAAAGCATAGCTGCTTCTACAGCCGAATCGCCACCTCCTGCAACAATAATGTGTTTATCAGATATCATTTCAGGCTCCAGTAAGCGGTAAGCAACTTTTGGACTAATCTCTCCTGGAATATTCAGTTTCCTTGGTGAACCACGTCTCCCTATTGCCATTAAAATCTTTTTGGTTGAATATTTTGTCCCATCAATGGTACCTACAAAAAAAGCTCCTTGTCCTTCAATAATAGAATCAACTTTTTTGTTTTCAGAAATAATAATTTCATTTTTCCCTAAAACCTCTTCCCACAGAGTTAAAAGTTCATGTTTGCTGGTTTCATACAATTTCACTTTCCCATATAGAGGTAAATCCATAGGAGCAGTCATAATAATTTTTGAGCGGGGAAAAGTATACACTGTACCTCCCAAAGAATCCTGCTCGAGTGTTAAAAATTTCAGCTTATGTTTTTTTGCTGTCAATGATGCTGAAATTCCAGCTGGCCCAGCTCCAACAATTATTAAGTCATAATCGGTATTTATCTTCTTATTCAGGCTTTTAACAATATTTTCAACGGCTTGTTTGCCCTGTTCAACAGCATTTTTGATGAGCCCCATTCCTCCCATTTCACCAGCAATATAAATTCCTTGTACATTGGTTTCAAACGATTGATTAACATGAGGTAAATCAACTCCCCGCTTTTCAGTCCCAATATGTAATGAAATGGCTTCAACCGGGCAAGCATGAAAACAAGCACCATGCCCGATACACCGGCTGGCATTAATTGTAGTTGCTCTTCCGTTCCTGAGGCCTAAAATATTTTTTTCTGGACAAGCAGAGACACAGGCACCACTTCTTATACACGAATTAGGATCAATTACCGGATGTAATGAAACAGGCTCAAATAATCCCTCACTTTTAGCATGTTCAATTTTTTCGGAAACAATGCGCGATTCTTTTCTGAGTTTACGAATATATATGTAGACTATGACTGCCAGGAAGATTCCTAACACCCCATAAATGATTATTTTTTCAAGTAAAATATTCATGTTTATTAAAATATCCATTTATAACCAAAGGTGACTGCAATAACCACATGAATGATCATAACAACAAGCATTATAAGAGCAATGGGAAGGTGTGCAACATGCCAGTATCGTAAAAGATTTTGCATTAAAACAAGCCCCTTAATTCTTCGTGTTATAACAATTTCATTTTTTACTAATTTAATTACTCCACTATAATTCTTTTTTGTAAAGTTTTGAGATTTTAAATCTGCCTTTATTTTCTTTAGAACTGACCGCTCAAGCTTACGTTTGGCCAAAATATTAAAAGGGAAAAGACCGGAATTTGGATTTTTCTCTAATGATTTCTCCATTAATTCCAATGTACTGTTTTCAACAGAATACTTGTTCTTCAAGGTTAACCCTAAATCTGTTTTAAGTTTATCAATTTCATTGAGGCTCATTTCCCTGCCTTCGATAGTACGCGGAATCTGGATATAAATAAAACGGCCGATTATCCCACTTAAAAATACTGCCCACCATACACCAGAAACTAATTGCAACTATACCTCCAAATTTGAAGGTTGTATGATATAGTATTAATACAGGTCCCAGTGAACAAAAAAAAATATGAAATTCAAGCCAGTGTTTTAAATATCCTATCCTGGTAAATTTGCGAATCCTTTTACGAGCCATATATCCAAAAACTCCAACCAATAAGGCTGCCGATCCGATAATACCTATTCCGTGTCCTATAAATCCACTTGGTTTATATGTTTCATGTTGTTCGTGGTAAAATCTTTCTTCTAATGGAGTGGAATAATAAGAAAGTCCTTTTATCAGAATAAAAATAAATACAACAATTACAATTAAGGATAATGTAAACAGATATAATTTATGTAATATTTTCGACATCCGATATTTATTTAAAAAGGACTCACCTCCGTAAATTTAGTTTAAATTACATTATTTTAATACTTGCAATTAAGAATAAAAAGTACTTATATACAGCCAGTTATATCTGTTTAAAAATACTCAAAGACCCTTCATTTATTTTTTTATAATGCTTTTAAAAAAATTGTTTTAGGTTATGCGTGTTTAATACGGTAAAAGTAATGTCGAAGCGTTGTTGTATTAAATATAAACTTCTTTTATGTAATTTTAGTGCAATTTTTTAAATTCTTAAACTATAATAACGTAATTTAGAATGATTCAATTTCTAACATTTAGAAGTTATAAAAAGAATAATAATCAATATTTAATTCCTATTTTATAGTTTTACCTTATATTGAAAATTAACGATATGATAAGCGAAAGTGCCCAAAGGCTAAAAATAATGATCGAAAAAGCAATCGAAGACCACAAGATTACCCGTGATGAGTACGACCAGATAATACACATTGCCACCGAAGATGGGCACATAGATCGGCAAGAACAAGTTCTTCTTCAACAATTACAGGAAATGATTGAAAACGGAATGGTGAAGTGGGGACTTAGATAATTAAAGCAAAAATCGAATTTAAGGCAATTCAATAATTCTTATATTCCTGAAGTGGATTTCTGCTCCCTCTGATTCCAAGCAGATGTAACCATCTTTTTTAGAAGATTTGCTTATACCGTTTACAAATTTACCATTTACTGAAAGTTTAATGGTTCCATCAACGCATACTACTTCATACGTGTTCCATTCCCCTTTTCCCTTACAACGGTTTTCTATTGATTTGCTTCGTTCGCCTCTTGGATTATCCGGTACAATTTCAACACCTCCAACCCCAAATAATTCTCCATGGACATATGCCACAGGAGGTTTTTCACCATCTCTTGCATTAAGGTTTACCCAATCTAATTCCAACATTTGAACTTCAACACCATTAGGATATTGATTTGATTCATCGGCATTAGCATCGCTCCAAACAAATGTTCCTGAGTTTCCACCGGCTTCCATGTGTTTCCATTCGATGTGAAGCAAAAAATTTTCATATTTATTTTCTGAGCGAATCACGCCAATAGGGTGGCCTGAACAAATTAATTCTTTACCCTCAACTTTCCAGGTATCCTCTTTGGTATTTACCTGAATCCACTGGATTGCTTCACCCTTTGCTTTTTTCCCTGAAGTTATTTTTTCAAGCCTTATTTCTTCTCCAAACCTGAATAATGGTTCCTGAGCAATGATAATTCCTGAGATAAAAATCAAACAAACTAATTGAATAATTATTTTCATTTTTAAAATTTTATAACAAAGTTACATTTCTAAATTGTATTTCGACTGAAAGGAGAAATCTTAATCAGATTTCTCAGTCATTCTTCCTTCGAAATGACATGTTAAAATGATAATTTATAATAGTCTTTATTAAATCGCTTTATTTTCAATCCCAGCAAAAGGAATTTCTTCCGGAATCCCAGGAACAGTACCAAATGCATAAGTTTTAGGCCCCAGATATAAATCAGAATTCAGCATTTCTTCCCAGCTTACATCTTTGCCGGTATAAGCTGAAATCCTTCCCATAATGGTTACCAAAGTAGAATTCACTTGTGCCTCGGCATCATTAACTGTATTTCCTGTGCGTATGCCGGTAACCAGGTTAATGTGTTCCTGCACATAAGGATTTGTAATTGACCATTTTGAATTTGTTTCACCTTCTTCAGGATGAGGATATTTCCAAATCTCATTACCCTCAAGGTTATACAATTTTCCACTACAATCAGCATATCCTTTTGTGCCATTTATTTGTTCATATTTTCGATTTGTGCAACCGTTAATCTGACGAGCAGCACAATGTGCCCTCATTCCATTCTCATAAACATATTCAATACTAAAAAAATCGTATTGATCGCCGGACACCCTTCGTTGCCTACCACCCCAACCTAATGCTTTTACCGGATTCTGATTCAAATGCCAGTTCATCACATCAATTTCATGGATAAACTGCTCGGTAATATGGTCGCCCGAAAGCCAGCAAAAATTTACCCAGTTCCGTAACATATATTCCATATCCGACCATTCGGACATACGTTTACGAACCCACAAAGCAGTACCATTTCGAATAATATTGGCGCCTGTAATTTCTCCAATTTCACCATTTACAACCCGCCGGTGGGTTTCCATATAATCCTTTTGTACCCGCCTTATTGTCCCGCTTACAATACAAAGCCCTAATGATTCAGCTTTTTTTGCTGAAACTAAAACTGATCGAGCTCCAACCGGATCAACAGCACAAGGCTTTTCCATAAATACATGCTTCCTTGCATTAATAGCTGCCTCAACATGAACCGGACGGAAGTGGGGTGGAGTGCAAAGCAGTACAATATCAACGCCCGAATCAATTACTTTTTGATAACTATCGAATCCTAAAAAACAATTTTCATCTGCAATTTCAACATTCCTTCCCTTTTTTAATTCAGCCCGGCAGTTATCAATTTTATCCTGGAATACATCTCCTAAGGCAATAATTTCAAGATTTGGTCCTGCATCTAAAAAATTAACAGCAGCACCGGTTCCTCGTCCACCACATCCAATTAGCCCTGCTTTTAAAGGTTTCCCATCCGGCGCCTGATCGAGTAATTCAGGAAGTTGAATTTTTTCCTTTTTTGATTTACTATCGGTGCAGGATGTTATAAGTCCGGCAGCACCTATAACTCCGATTGCTGTTTTTGAGATAAAATTTCTTCGGCCTATTTCTTCTTTTTTCATGATAGTTAGCTTATTAGAAACAGTAAAAAAAATTGGACTATTGAATTTGTAATTTACCAAATAATAATGAATAAAACCACTCCCTATAATTCAAGGTTATTTTTTTTACTTTTACCTGAAATATCATTATATTATTCTAACCTGTTTAAACCTATAAGAAATGAAAATCAAGCTGCTTCCAATAGTTCTTTTAATCATTCTGACCATAGCTGTTTTAAATAATTGTACATCCAACTCGTCATCAGAAAAAGAAAACAAATCAGAGATTATTAAAGAAGCTAAAGTAAATATTGAAAAATACAGAAAAACAGATTTTTCAATTCAAATTAACGGTCTGGAAAATTCAGAATTAAATTCACTAGAAGTTGAGGTTGAACAACTAACACACGATTTTTTATTTGGCTGCATAATTTTTGACCTTGTCTCACCAAACAGGCAGTTAGATGACGAAGAAAAATTTAAGGCGCAATTCAAAAATCTTTTCAATTTTGCTGTATTCCCTTTTTACTGGAGCGGGTATGAACCCGAACAGGGAAATACCAACCAAATGAAAATAGCAGAAGTAGCAAACTGGTGCCTTGAAAATGGAATTACCTGTAAAGGCCATCCACTTGTGTGGACCCATACAGCCGGAACACCTGGTTGGCTCTCAGAATATTCAACCGAAGAAAGTAAAAAATTACTTCAAAAAAGGGTAGAAAATATTGTTTTCGAATTTGAAAACCAGATAGAAATCTGGGATGTGATAAATGAAGTGATTCATACTGTAAACTGGGATAAAGCAATGGCTGAAAACAATAATGGTACGGATAATCGCTACACAGGCAGTGACCTGATGGCAGAAAAAGTTGCTTTTATCGACTCCTGTTTTCAGTGGGCACATCAGGCAAATTCCGATGCCGAATTGATTATTAATGAATTTAATATTGTCGCCAACGAAAAATCGAGGCAAGAATTTCACAATGTTGTTAAAGCATTATTAGATGGAGGGACTCCAATTTCAGGTTTAGGGATACAGGCACATGAACCAAACCAAGGACGATATTACTATTCACCCGAACAGCTCTGGGAAACTTTTAATACATACAAAGAGTTTAATTTACCAATGCATTTAACAGAATTAATACCGGTTTCGAATGGTGATTCAATTGTAGGAGGATTTAAAACCGGTATTTGGACAGAAGAAATCCAGGCTGAATTTGCAGAAATGATTTTTACCCTTGGTTTTGGTTATCCACAAATCGAATCGATTAACTGGTGGGGATTTACAGACAGGAATATTTGGCAGGAAAATGGAGGATTAGTTGATGAAAACCTGGAGCCAAAACTTGTATATATAAAGCTGGATCAACTAATAAATCATGACTGGAAAACAATTATCAAGGATTTGCGGCCTGATAAATCAGGAAAGGTTTCATTCCGCGGATTTAAAGGCAACTATAAAGTTTTAATAAAACAGGATGGTAAAATCCTGAAAAATGAACAGCTTAATTATTCCGACACCGAATCAGTCAAAAATATTTTAAAGGTTAATCTTTCAGAATAAGTTATTCATACCGCAAAGTATCTGCAGGATTTATTTTAACCGATTTTATGGTACGATAACTAATAGTTACCAGTGCTATAGTAATTGCTATTACAAAACCGATTACAAATTCCAGAATTCGTAAATCAATTCTATAATAGTAGTTTTGCAACCAATTATTCGCTACAAAGTAAATTAATGGCCATGCAACTATGGTAGCTATGCAGACCAAAACAATTATTTCTTTTGAAACTAAATAAAAAATACTTGGATTTGATGCTCCCATAGCCTTTCGAACCCCAACTTCTTTAGTGCGTTGTTCAATTGTAAATGATGTTAATCCAAATAATCCGAGAGCCGCAATAAAAATTCCGAGAATTGCAAACAATATCGACAACTGTGCATTTTGTCGTTCTACCCTATAAATTCGTGTGTGATCATTCTCCATAAAAAAGTATTGAAGCGGATTATTCAATGCAAACTTTTTCCAGACTTCTTCTATTTGATTAATGGTCTGGGCTGTCGCATTTTCAACAAATTTTACGCTTATATAGCCAAAATTTACATCATCAGTTTTAAATCGCATAATGTATGGAGTAATTCTGCTGTGAAGTGACCTAAAATGAAAATTCTCACTTACACCTATTATTGGAATATAAGTATTGCCTCCACCTAAATTTATTATGAACCTTTCGGTATTTACATCTTTTATTCCAAATTCCTCCATGGCTTTTTGGTTAACAACACAAGCTCCCTGATCCGATCCATGCGTCCTTTCAAAAGCTCTTCCATCTGCCAGCTCTATATCATAAACATCAAAAAAATCATAATCTACCCAGCTTGTTTGCATTAAAAATGTTTCAGCACTTCTGCCTTCAATCATATAACCATTATTGTTATTATTCCGGCCCGGAACAGCTGTTGAAGCAGATACATTTTCAATTCCCGGAATTCTGAGAAGTTCTTCTTTAAAAGTTTTTACACTTGTTCCAATATCACCGGCACGTTCAATTATCATCATTTGATTTTTGTCAAATCCCAGGTCCTTATTAACCATATAATTTAACTGGCGATACATTATCAT
>JABMQB010000931.1 GCA_013203525.1 Mariniphaga sp. | reverse complement strand
ATAATGAAAATATTAATAATTGGAGGTTATGGTACAATAGGAAACAAGGTTGTTACTTACTTCTCAAAAAAAAATGAAACAATAATAGCCGGAAGGTCGAAAGGAGATATTAAAGTTGATATAGCAGACGAAACATCCATAAAACAAATGTTTGAAGAAACAGGGAAAGTGGATGCAATTATCAATATTGCCGGGCAGGTAAAATGGGCTCCATTTAATGAAATGTCCAATCAGGATTTTAATATCGGCATAAAAAACAAAATGATGGGGCAGGTTAACCTGGTTAGAATAGGAAAGGATTACCTAAATCAGGGAGGTTCAATTACTTTAACAACAGGTATACTTGCTGATGATCCGGTTTTTGGTACAACGGGAGCGGCTTTGGTTAACAGTGGAATTCATGGATTTGTAAATGCTGTTAAAGATGAGCTGGAAAACGGAATTCGTATAAACGTTGTTTCTCCAGGACTTGTTGAAGATTCGGCAGAAAAAATCGGGCATCTTTTCCCCGGAAGAAAAGTGATTCCAATGGATCAGGTAGTAAATGGTTACATCAGAAGTGTTGAAGATAATAAAACCAGTGAAGTTATCAGGATTTACTAAAAACCTGCTATTTCACCTACATCTACTAATTCTCCCGCCATCGAAAAATCGGATGAGGATGTTACATTAATATCAGCAAATTGCCCTATCAGGTTTTTATCTTCCGAAGCAAACCTTACAATAAGTTTTCCCTCAGTCAACGATGTTAAAAAACCTTCTTTCCTGTCGGTTCCACGAACTAATACACGAACTGTTTTCCCTAACAGGTTTTTGTTATATGTCCGATTATACTTTCGAAGTTCATCAGTTAAAATATGAAGCCGTTGTTTTTTAATTTCCTGTGGAATATCATCATCCCAACGATGACTGGTCGCTCCGGGACGAGGGGAGTACATAGCAATGTACGCCATGTTAAACCTGAATTCTTCCATTGTTAAACGGGTATTCTCAAATTGTTCCTCAGTTTCTCCTGTAAATCCAACAATGATATCAGTAAATAAGGTTGCTTCAGGAATTATCCTACGTATTGAACGAACAATCCCTCGATATTTTTCCATGTTGTGTTTACGGTTCATTTTTATCAGAACCTTATCATCTCCACTTTGCATAGGAAGGTGAAATTGCTTCGCTAAAACCTTGTATTCCGACATTACTTCAATCACCTCATTGGTCATATCACGTGGATGTGGAGAAGTAAAATATACCCAGAATTCTTTTTTCATCCGAATTCCCAATTCACCAATTTGCTTTAACAATTCAGGAAACGAAATTTCATTTCCTTTTTTATCGATCCCATAAGAATTTACATTCTGCCCTAAAAGTGTAATTGACTTATAACCTTGAGCAACCAGAAGTGAAACTTCTGCCAAAATATCTGATGATGGACGTGATACTTCCCTACCCCGTGTATAAGGTACAGCACAAAATGAACAGAATTTATCGCAACCGTTCTGAATCGGAATAAATGCTTCAAAGCCTGAGTTATAGACCGGTTTAACATTCCAGAACTCTTCAATATTTGCATTATGCGGATCGATTCCTGATTTTAAATGAATAGGTGTTGTTATGCCATACCTGCTAATTAATTCCGGTAATTGAGGCAAATCCTTCATCTGAAAAGTTATATCAAAAAGTTTCAGGAATTTTTCGTGATCGTCGGGAAGCATACAGCCCGAAATAAAAGTTATCAGATTTTTATGCGATTTCCATTTATTCCATTTATAAATTCTTGAATAAACTTTGTCGATAGCTTTTTGACGAACCGATCATGCAAGGATACCAATCAGCTCAGCTTCTTCTTCATTATCGGTCAAGGTATAACCGGCTTGATCTAAAACCGCAGTTACCCTTTCACTGTCTGATAAATTCATCTGACATCCTAATGTAATTAAATGATACTTCATTTGTTATAAATCCTTCCTAAGTTTAACATAAATCAGGATGTGTAGGTTCACATTAAAAATAAACCTCGGAGAAAATATTTGAAACCGGAATACCTTTACCCGTTAATATATCAAAAACTTCATGTATCATTTCGCTGTTTCCGCATAAAAAACATTGTGTATCAGGATCGATTCTTTTATCATATAAATAATCGGTTACACGACCATAAAAATCTCCATTATCCTCTCCAGAGGTACACAAGGTTATCCTTTCTTTTTCAAAATCTGAATGGTCATATGTTTCGGTTCCAAGCCTTACACCATGTATCAGTTTATAATCCAGCCCCGGGAATGTCCGAATAAAACTGTGAAATGGGCTGATCCCTGTTCCGGTAGCAATAAACAGGAACTTTTTAGATGAAAACATTTCCGGATGAAATTTAAAAAAACCAAATGGACCATCAACTTCCAGGATATCATTGGGTTTACATTTTTTTAATTGTTTCGACACCAGGCCATCTTCTACTTCCCGCACCAATACTTCCAGGTAGTTATCATTTTCGTCACTATAAACAGAATACTCACGCCTGTTGACTGAACCTTCGATATTAAGGATGATAAATTGCCCGGATTGAAACTCAAATCCATCTCTTTCCAATTTAACTACATACGCATTATTGGTAAGATGCCTTAATTCAATTACATTTAACTTTTTCGCCATTCGAAACCATTTTAAAAAACGGTTGCAAAATTATGAAAATAATTCGGTTAATCAATTTCAAAATACTCTGTATTAACTAGAATGGTCGGCTATGATTAACCACTTGCCATTTATTTTTTGCCAGATTAATGTAAAATGCCCGCTTAAATCATCGGCATTACGAGTAAGCTCAAATTTACCAATTAAAAAAATTGTTTTTTTGTCAATTTTTTTAATTTTCAAAGTTTCAAATTTCAAAATTCCCATTGTTTTTTTATCGGGATATCCTTTTTTATAACTATTGAGTGTTGCCTGCCATCCATAAGTTGGTCCCCGTGAACCCACAAATACCAGTTTATCCGATTTCCAATACCCTTCCATGAATTTTTCAAGGTTCCCTGAATTCCAGGCTTTTTCCTGCTTTTCAAAAACTAACTGAATTTCTTTTTCAATTTTTGGAGATAGTTTATTTTTCGCATTAACATTTAAAAAAATAAACGTTATTAATAATAGGCTTAATATTTTCATATATGAATATTTGTATTAATCAAACTTAAAAATCAATTTTTCTAAATCAAAGTTTATTTTTAAGTAGTAAAAAACTATAAAACAAAATTCCATCTTTTTAAAAAGACGAAATTCCTAATTTACTGTGATTTATAAAATATTTAAATCTCTTTAATCTTCAGATTCCTAAAATAAATCGGCGCACCTGCATGTTTTCCCTGAAAACCGATTTTCCCTTTTGTAGGTAATTCTGCAAATGGAATACTCAACCATGAAGGGATATCTGTACCGTTAGGATTTTTGGTTCCGCTTGTCCAAAGAGCCATATTCATTTCGGTTACAAGCTTTCCATTTAATACCACATAAATCATTTTATCCAAACACGCAACAGTCATACGATTCCACTCACCTGCTTTTTTCACACGGCTTTCCGATGCCGGAAGATGCCCGAAAATAGCAGCACATTGCCAGGTTTTATCTGCATTTGCCCATTGGTCTGCAAAATCGTCAGCAATCTGGATTTCAACCGAATTGGGAATCCAGTTATCGGTATTACTACAATATACAATTACTCCACTGTTGGTACCTTCGGCAGTTTTAAATTCAACATCAACCACAAAATTATCATAATCTTTTTTAGTCCAGATACACTGGTCTTCTGTTGCGGTGAGAATTCCGTCTGTAAAACTCCAAATCCCTTCGGGAAAATCAGCATTTGACAAATCAGCTTTATATAACTCTTCCCAACTTTTTGAATCGGGATGTGACTTTATAGGAAGGTCGATATTCTGTGCAATAACTGAGAAAGACATCAATGACACACAAACAAGAATTAGCAAACTACTTTTCATACAATTAATTTTTGAATTTATTTTTTATAAAAGTAGCCACTATTTTATTAAACATATTGATCATAGGTTAAATTTTTGGGTTAAAGTGTAATTTTTCTAATTGATACTAAACACATAATACATCTTACTTCTGCGCTATGGTTTTGAGGAAAACAAAAATCAAACTTATTAAACTTTAATCTAACATTATGAATCTTCGCAGGTATTTAACCGTTGCATTCCTTTCAGCATCGCTAATCGGACTCGAGCTTGTCTGGACACGTATTTTTTCGGCAGAGTTTTATTACACTTTTTCTTTCCTTATTTTATCGCTTGCAATAATGGGGCTTGGAATGGGAAGCCTTTTCGTGAGGTTATTCCGCAAGTTGAGTAATATCAAATTCGTAAGTAGTTACATTGCATTAGCAGCAATATTTGCATTGATTAGCCCCGTAATTATTTTTAAACTGAATCTCAATTTCGCAACACTTTTTACTGAATTCAAAACGGTATTAAAATTCCTGCTTTCAATTGTATTATTGAGTTCTTCATTCTTTTTTGGTGGAATGTCGCTTGCAATAATTTTCAAAACCAATTCGAAAGATATTCCACGATTATATATGGTCGACCTCGTTGGCGCAGGTTTATGTGTTGCTGTCACAATTATCCTGATGAATGTTGCCGGAACTCAATCTGCAACCTTTCTTATTTCGTTGCCATTGATTGCCGCGGCATTTCTTGCATCAGGAAAAAAATATTTATCTGCTATACCCGTACTTCTTTTCATTTTTCTGATAGGAAAAGCTGATTCACTGGTAGAATCGGGAAGGCAGGAACGGGCTCCGGTGATGTACAAACATTGGGATGCCATGGCGAAAATCAAGTTATACGATTATGGCGAAACTTACAGAGGGTTAAACATTGACAATATTGCCAACTCCGGAGTTGTAGCTTTTGATGGAAATTTTGATAATCCGGATCTTCAGGGTTGGGATATCGATGTAAAAAACCTGATCGACCGATTTGATGGCTGTACTTTTCTTTCGTTAGGTGCTGGTGGCGGAATGGATGTACTTCAAGCTCTGGTTTATGGAGCTACTGAAGTCCATGCTGTTGAGGTAAATCCACACATAAATAAAATGCTTACCAAAGGGGATATTTCCGGTTACATTATTCCCGATAGTATAGAAAACAAAGAAGAATTTGAAATTATAACCTGTAATGATTTTACCGGAAATCTTTATAATGATCCCAGAGTCAAAGTTGTTTCGGAAGATGCACGAACTTATATCCGTAGGTTTGAAAACAAATTTGATGTTATTTATTCATTGAGTTCAAATACCTGGGCAGCATTGGGTTCAGGTTCATTTGCCT